>NZ_JBKAHK010000001.1:0-239726 GCF_046298265.1 Gillisia xinjiangensis
CGGGTTGGGCAATGCTACTTATCAGGTAGTCATTCGGGATGCGGCAAATACCAATTGTACAATAACCCTAAATTCAAATCTTACAATCACACAACCGACGGCTTTAAGTGCAACTGTAACCTCAACAAATGTAACCTGTAACGGGGCCAATGATGGTACAATTTCAGTTACAAATCCTGCCGGTGGTTACGGAACTTTTCAATACAGCATCAATAATGGGGGGACCTGGCAGGATTCCGGAGAATTTTCCGGGTTGGGCAATGCTACCTATCACGTGGTCATTCGGGATAAGGCAAATACCAATTGTACAATAACCTTAAATTCAAATCTTACAATCACACAGCCTTCTCCACTTAATGGAGATATTTCCACCCAAGATATTTCCTGCTTTGACGTAAAAGATGGCAGCATTATTATTTCAAACCCTTCAGGTGGTTATGGGAACTTTGAATTCAGCCTGGATTCCATATCTTGGCAAACAGACGCCAACTTTGAAAATCTAAGCCCCGGAATTTTCACCGTATATATTCGGGATGCTGATAATTCGGAGTGTGTAGTCACTTTATCCTCTTCCGTAGAAATTTCGCAACCAGAAATATTAACATCTTCCCTGGTCTCTCAGGATAATGTAGAATGTAAAGGTTTTGCTACCGGAGCCGCCACTATAAACGCATCGGGAGGAACAGCTCCCTATACATATTCCTGGGGAGCATTTGGAACCGGAGCAACAAAAACCGATTTATCTGCCGGCACCTATTCTGTCATAGTTACTGATGCTAACGGATGTGAAACCCAGCCACTGGAGGTTGTTATAACTGAACCGAACAGTTTTATAGAAATTGCAAATATCTCTACCACCTCAGGTTGTCATTTGCAAAATAACGGAACGGCTACAGCAGAAGTTCAGGGCGGAACAGGAAGTTATAGCTATTTGTGGAGTAATGGACAAACAACACAAACCGCAACGGGATTAGCCCCAGGAAATTATTCTGTAACAGTTAAAGACGGGAACCTCTGTGAAACTCAAAAATCGGTAACCATAACTGCTCCGGCAGAATTAATAATTACAGAATTTCATACTACCGGAACCACTTATTTTGGATCGGAAACAGGAACATCCACTGTTCTTATTTCAGGAGGGACAGCCAATTACACTTTTTTATGGTCCAACGGACAAACAAGTCAAACAGCGAGAAATTTAGCGGCAGGCACCTATTCGGTCACCGTAACAGATGCAAATGGTTGTAAAAAAACCGGAAGCACTGAAGTTTTTGATGCTATAGCGGCAGACATCGTTGGTTCTTCAGTATGTGAAGACAAAAAATCTGAAATTCGAATCGCTAAATATAGTGCGATTAACGTAAGAGGGGGATCCGGTTCATATACCTACTCCTGGGATTTTGGGGCAGATGCCGTACCGGCAACAGCAACAGGCCCTGGTGAACATATTGTAGAATATAGCCAAATAGGTCAAAAGAATATCACTTTAACTATTACTTCCGGAAGTCAAACTTTTCAAACCACCTATGACCAATATGTAGCTATTTGCTTTAGTACATGCTCCTCACAAGATTTATCGGTTGGCGATATTTATATTGGAAACCAGGCTGGGGTCAGAATTACCGATACTGATTGTCAAAACAACCCTAATCCAACGGGTATTGCAATTTGGGCGGAAACACCATTTAACTCCCCCCGGTACACTCTCTATATGGAATATATTTTTTATATAACCCATTCTGATGGCAGGGTAACCACTGTAGAAGGCATTTATTGTGATCCGGATCAATCTACCCCTATTGGAGTAAAAAGAAAAATTGTAGACATCGATTACAATTGCAGTGATGCTGTCTCTATAGAAAAATTTTATCTGGCGGTTAATCAACAAGTAAATCGAGAATGTCTAGACGGAGCCCAACCCAAATGTTTTTCAACCGGTGAAGCCAAACTGGTAACTGCTCCCTTCTATGCATCGGCCATAGCAACAGAATTGCTTTGCAACGGTAGTTCAGATGGAAGTATTAGAATTCGTGCCACCGGTGGAATTGCTCCTTATCAATATCGTCTTACAAAAGACGGAGTTCCAAATGAGTTTCAAGCAGTAAATAATCAACCTAATCTATTTGAAGGATTGGCTGCAGGTACCTATACAATTGAAGTAAGGGATAACTCTGCAACCCCAAAAACTTTTAGCTTTTTAAGGGAAATAATTCAACCCACCGATCCTTTAATATTACAAGAATTTTCAAGAACTGATGTTACCTGTTTTGGTGGCTCAAATGGTAGTGCCACAGTGGTGGGTTCGGGTGGAACTCCAAAAACTTCTGGAAACCCTTATGTTTATGTCTGGGAGAATGGACAAACAACAGCCACTATTGGTAATCTGGCAGCAGGAGTTTATCCTGTTCGGGTTATCGATGCCAATGGTTGTGAAGAGTCCATAGATATTACAATTACCCAGCCAGAAATAATTCTGGCAAATGCCGGCCCGGATCAGGTTTTGTCATGTGGAAATAATTCCACCTATCTTCAGGCTGTTTATGATGTTTCAAATCCCGAATTAGGAACATGGTCCATAATAAATGGTCCTTCCGGGGCCAGTATTGATGACATTCACAATCCGCAAGCTATTTTTACCGGGGTTCAGGGCACCTACACCTTAAGATGGACCGTGCCTTGCGGCGCAACCGACGATGTTAAAATAACAATCAGCAACTGCAACACCGTAGATTTTGACGGAATAAATGACCATATTGATTTTGGCGACAACTTTAATTTAAGTGGAGACTTTACAATTGAAGCCTGGGTGAAACAAGATCCGGGAAAAACCGCGGGTATAAAAACCGTTTTATCCAAACGGGATGCAAATGATCTGACTGCCGGTTTTGACCTAATAGTTGAAGATAATATCCCGAAATTCAGATGGAACAATTCATCCCTGGAATCTTCATACCCAATTGGAACAGACAGATGGTATCATATCGCTGTGATAAAAGGTGGAACTAACGCCGGATTATATGTAGACGGGATTTTAGTAGGTACCGGTTCTCCAGGAACTCCATCAAATTTAACGCAGCCTTTCATGATTGGTGCAATGCATGATTCTGCTACCCCATTTATCCCTTCTAATTATTTCCATGGTTGGATCGAAGAAGTGCGTATCTGGAATACCGCGAACACTAAAGAACAACTGCGTTTTATGATGAATCAAAAATTGCAAAATATTGATGGAAAAGTCCGCGGCCTGGAAATTCCTGTCGATGTGCCGGGTAGCCTTGCCTGGGCTTCGCTTATAGGTTATTACCAATTAGAACTATCTGAAAATGGGCTAACCCCTGGAAAAATTGCAGGAAGCCCGGCTGGAAAATTAATTAACATAACAACTACCCAACAGCGTACTGCGCCTTTACCTTATATTTCAACCAAGGCAGGACAGTGGCATGCAGATGCCACCTGGTTGCGCCCGCAGGTTTGGGACCCGCCCCATAGTTTAGGTATTGATGGTGCAACTACCATCGATTGGAACATCGCAAGGATTTCTCACAATATAAGTTCAGAAGGAAAGAATATAAAAGTGCTTGGATTGCTTTCCAATGGTGAGAAACTCACTATTGCAAACACAATTGACCCCCTTAATGAAAATAATTCCGGACAATCCTTAACTGTTACGCATTACCTTAAATTAAACGGAATTATTGACCTTGTGGGAGAATCACAATTGATCCAAACGGATAGCTCAACCCCAGGCCAATCTATAGTTAGTATCCTTGAAGAATCCAGTACAGGTTTTCTGGAAAGGGATCAACAGGGAACTGCCAACAGTTTCAATTACAATTATTGGTCATCTCCGGTATCAATTCAGGAAGCCGCAAACAATTCCACCTATACAATTGGCAGTGTAATGTTGGATGGCACAAATACAGCGAACCCCTTAGGTTTAAGCTTTGATGACTGGCATGAATTTGCAGATGGTCCATACGCCACACCAAGAAAAATAAGCAATTACTGGTTATATAAATTCAGGGGTACCGTAAATGTTTATAGTGAATGGGAACGTGTTGGAAGCATCGGTACCCTACTTGCAGGGGAAGGTTATACTATGAAGGGAACTTCCGGAGGTGCCGCCATTGCCGATCGTCAAAACTACGTTTTTAAAGGGAAACCCAATAATGGAACCATTACCCTGAATATTGGAACAGATCAAAATTATCTATTGGGAAATCCCTACCCTTCCGCCATTGATGTGAATGAATTTATTTTAGATAACTTAAATGATCATGAGGATGGGGGTAATAGTGGGAACGTATTTAACGGCGCGGTATATTTCTGGGATCACTTTGCAGGAAAAAGTCATATATTATTGGAATATATAGGAGGTTATGCCACCAGAAACCTAATCGATGGTGTCCCTGCAGTTTCCAATGATGCACGTATTAACGCTAATGACTCAATAGGAACAAAGATTCCGGGACCATATATTCCAGTTGCACAAGGCTTCTTTATCAATACTTCCCTGGATCCAGAATTCTCTAATGGCATAAGTGTACAGGGCGGTGATGTTATTTTCAGAAATTCGCAAAGGGCATTTGTTAAGGAAACCAATGCTGAAAATTCTCTGTTCCTAAGGCCTGAAAACCCTACCAAAGGGGATGAGAAAATAGACAAAAGGCAAAAAATAAGGCTCGATTTTAGATCCCCAATGGGTTATCACAGGCAAATCCTTGTGGGTGTAGATGAAAATGCATCCGATGGTTTTGACCTTGGATATGATGCCCCCTTAAATGACTATAACGCAGAAGATATGTTCTGGATGATTGAAAATAATCGCTACGTAATTCAGGGAGTATCAAATTTTGACCTCACTCAGGTACTTAAACTGGGTGTGAGAATAAAAGAAGCAGGTGAACTTTCAATAAAAATCAATAAACTTGAAAACATATCAGAAGAAGTCAATATCTACCTTAAAGATAAAACTAACAGCACCTATCATGACCTACGGGAATCCAATTTCAAATTAAAATTGGAAAAAGGAGAAATCAATAATCGTTTTGAAATTGTATTTCAAAAAGAAAAAGATCCGGAACCAGATCCTGAACCAGAACCAAAGCCAATTGAAGAAATCAATCCTGAAATACTTCCTCCAGGGACCATTGATGTGATCTTTGCAGAAAATGAACATAAACTAATGATCTTAAACCCTTTTGAGATGAATA
The DNA here is from genome assembly GCF_046298265.1 of Gillisia xinjiangensis. Taxonomy (NCBI): domain Bacteria; kingdom Pseudomonadati; phylum Bacteroidota; class Flavobacteriia; order Flavobacteriales; family Flavobacteriaceae; genus Gillisia; species Gillisia xinjiangensis. The sequence goes on from NZ_JBKAHK010000001.1 coordinate 5,214, forward strand.
TAAACCAGGTAGAAATATATAATATGCTTGGGCAAAAAATAGAATCGTTCACCTCAAATTCCAATCAAAAAGAAATGATAGTTCCGGTGAGAGAACACCCGGCTGCAATTTATGTGGTTAAAGTATATGCCGTTGAAGGTATGGTTTCCAAAAATATTCTTTTAATGAGATAGGAAAAGTTATTTTTCAAAAAGCATCATCCTGCTAAGATAAAAAGCTGCACCTTCCATTAAATTTAATTCTTAAAATTTAATGGAAGGTGCAACCTTTTGGTTTCAAAAAATTTCTTCACTAAGGATTTACCACGTGGTCTTACTAATTCTCGATTAATAAAGCAAGCCTTTATCAAGTAATCAACCCCGGTATCCCCTAGAAATAGAACCACTCAACATTTCAATACCTAAAAATAATTTCAAATTTTATTCTAAATCAGATTCCACTTTCTAATCCATATTTATTTGATTTAACCGGTTATTAACCTGAAGATCCCTGTTTAATTTCAAGCGAAAAAGAAGTGAGGTCATATCAGAATTCTATTATCGAAAAAATAATCTGCAAGAAATTTATCACATCAGATTAGTAGGAATAAATTTACAATCTACCTGAATATTTATGCTTTGAAGACAAAAAAAAGACCTTTCAACCCAAAAAAAGACACTTTTATCGATTATTTTTAAGACTAATTCCCTAATTTCTAAATTTTTATACATAATTTTACTAATTATTGTAAAAGTTTAGAGTATGGGAAAAATTACTCCACGAGTAAAAGCTATTCTTGTTGTTATTACATTTTTAGGTTTTACCAATTTAATCTTATCGGAAAATAGTATTCGTTTGGAGAATTTTATTGAGAAAAAAGTTTTTCCAAAAGAAATTACAATAGTTCCTGCTATAGAGACCTCATTGTCTGAAGTCGCTGAGACAGAAAGTTACAAAGCGACCAATAAATTCTATGAGGATGGGAAAGCAGATTTTGCCAAACCGGTTATTACTTTAGCATCTTCCAATGTTTCCGTTTGCGAAAATACCATAACAGCCTCTTTAAATTATACATCAACCAATGAGCCCAATACCTATAGCATAAATTATCATGATCCAGCTTTTACAGATGTAACTAATGCAACCCTATACGCCGGATCAATTCCGTTGGTTTTTCCACAAAACCTGGCCCCGGGTACTTATACGGCAGTTTTGGCGGTATCCAATAGCACCCATACCAGTGATCTGGTAAATTTTACCGTTACCATTAAACCATATCCCATAGTTAATAGCATAGAGAATCAGTCTGTTTGTAGAAACAACACCATTCCCACCATACAATTCTCCGGGAATGTTGACGGTGCCATTTACCAATGGACAAATGACAATACAGCCATAGGACTTGCTGCCAGCGGCACAGGAGATATTTTATCTTTTACTGCAACAAATAATTCCAGCTCCATTATCTCTTCCCAGATCACCGTAACCCCCTCTGGAAATGATTGTGAGAGTGTGCCCACTTCCTTTACAATTACAGTGTATCCAGAGCCAACAGTTACCAAGCCTGGAAACCTTATAGCCTGTAATAATGCTTCTGTTTCGGCTATAAATTTTACAGGAAGCAGTGTTTCAGGAACAACCTACAAATGGGTAAATAATAATCTTTCCATAGGGTTGGCAGATAGCGGTACGGGGAACATTCCTTCGTTTACCGCAACCAACACCACAGCAGCACCTGTTACTGCTCAAGTAACGGTTACCCCAGTGGCTAATAATTGTGAAGGAACACCTCAAACTTTTACGATAACCGTTAACCCTACTCCGGTAGTGAATAATACTGCAAATATTGTAGCTTGTAATAATACTTCAATATCTGAGATAGCCTTTGGGGGAAGCAGTGTTGCAGGAACTACCTACAAATGGACAAATTCTAATTCCTCAATAGGTATACCCACAACCGGTTCCGGAAATATTCCCGCATTTACTGCAATAAATACTTCTAATTCTCCTGTTACTTCAAATATTACAGTGACTCCTGTCGCCAATAATTGTGAAGGAACCCCTCAAACTTTTACCATTACTGTAAATCCTACCCCTGCAGTTACAAAACCGGCTGATATTATGGTCTGTGATAAAGGAACAGTTGCAGCAACAGAATTTTCTGGTAGCAGCATTTCCGGCACTTCTTATAATTGGGTAAATGACAACCTGGCCATAGGATTGACTGGAAGCGGTACGGGGAACATTCCTTCGTTTATAGCAACCAATACTACTACGGCGCCAATAACCGCGAACATTACCGTAATACCAGTAGCAAATAATTGCGAGGGTACTCCCCAAATATTTACAATTACAGTTAATCCAACAGCAACTGTAAATAAACCGGAAAATATAGTTGCGTGTAAAAGCGAAATTATCTCCGGAATTACCTTTTCCGGAAGTAGTGTCACCGGGACAACCTACAAATGGATCAATGATAATACCTCAATTGGCCTGGCTGCTACAGGAAATGGCAATATCCTTTCTTTTGCTGCTACAAATACAACCAATTCACCTCTCACGTCAAACCTAAAGGTAACGCCGGTAGCCAATGGGTGTGAGGGAACACCACAGGTATTTACAATAACTGTTAATCCTGAAACCACTGTAAATTCACAGGATGATATTTTTGCCTGTAATGAAGAATCCCTTCCCACAACTGTTTTTTCCGGAAGTCAAGTTAATGGAACTGTCTATAATTGGACTAATAATAATACATCAATTGGCCTTCCCGCCAGCGGAACCGGGGATCTTCCTCCTTTTATTGCCACTAACAACACAAATGAAATTTTAGTGGCTAAAATCACTCTCACTCCTGAAGCCAATGGTTGTGCAGGAGTAAGCACTGAATTTGATATTATTATTTACCCCTCTATATTTATAAGTGCACCGGAAATCACGGTGACCCCCGTTGGGTGTAATGGAGAATCTGACGGAGTGATAACTATCGGGCAGGTGTATGGAGGAAACGGAACATATCTTTTCTCTATTGATGCGGAAAATTTTGGCAGTTTAAAGACTTTTACCGGACTTGCTGAAGGTTATCATACTATTTATATAAAGGATACCCAACGCTGCAGTTTTGAAACGGAAATTTATGTGGGACAACCGGATGCTCTTGCTATGCTGGATCCTGGATCTACCCCAACTACCTGTTTTGGAGCAAGTGATGGCACTGTAACAGCTGGAACGGTAACAGGAGGAAATGGAGATTATCTATATTCTGTGGACAATACTAATTATGTTACCACAACAACTTTCACAGGTCTTCCGGCAGGAACCCATACCATTTTTGTAATGGACAGCCAAGCCTGTTCACTTCAAAAGACGGTAACGATAACCGAACCTGATGTCTTGAAAGGTTCATTATCTAAAACCGATGTAAATTGTTTTGGCGCAAGTACCGGGGAAATAAAAATCACTAATCCTTCCGGAGGAAGTGGACAATTTCAATACCGAATCAATGAAGGTTTATGGCAAGGAACAGGAAATTTTTCCGGTTTATCTGCGGGAAATTATAAGGTTTCCATAAGAGACAAAAACAATCCAACCTGTATAATTGTATTAAGTGAAGCATATCAGATAAGTCAGCCTGCAGAAGCCTTAGCGGCGACAGTCACTACAACAAGGACAACTGTATATGGCACCGCTACCGGCAGCGCTACAGCTAATCCTACCGGTGGATCTCCCGGATATATCTATGAATGGAAGAAAGCGGGACAGACAACCCAAATTACTAAAACGGCAACCAACTTATCAGCAGGTATTTATGAACTAATCGTTACAGATAGTAAAGGTTGTAAATTAACATCTCAGGTAGAGGTCATAGATGCTATTGAAGCTTTCATTTTAACGCGTAGTACCTGTGAAATAGAGGACAATATTGATGCAATTCGTACCTTTTATTATAGTGTAGAAGATGGAACTGCTATGGGGGGTGTAGGGCCGTATACTTATTCATGGGATTTTGGAGTTGATGCAATAAATCAATTCCGAAGCGGTATAGGGGAATTTTGGGTAGATTATTCGACTATAGGAAATAAAATTATTACACTCACTGTTACCGATAGTACCGGTGCAACCTACATTACAACCCAGGAACAATATATTGGAAAATGTTACAATCCATGTGGAAAATCCAGCAATATTGAATTTGATCCCAACAATATATATATAGGGTATTCCAATGGAACCCGGATGGAAACAACTAGCCCAGATTACTGTAACGACAATATACCCAAATACATTTTTATACAGGTAGATAAAAGTGCTAACATTTATAATCCTTATATAGAACTTGGGTTTATCATCTCAAATGATATTTCTGAAGTATCAAATCACTATTATGTTAATGGATGCAGAAGCGGGGATGACATTGATGAAGATCAGACCGTAAATCAACCTTTTCGTGTTGGTGGCTTTATAAAATTGACACTTGATCCAATTATAATTTCTTGTGGAGATAATCTTAATATAGACACTTTTTATACCACCTGGACCAATGTGTCAAAAAAGGAATGTGGCGCGAATAATAATAAATTTTGCTTTTCTACAAATGAACCAGTTTTCGTACCTACGGAGCTTAGAGCGGAGGCTACGCCAACCCCTATTTTATGTAAAGGTGACCTTACCGGAACAATAACCGTCAAAGCCTCTGGAGGATTTGCGCCATATAGTTATAAGTTAACAGAAAGTTCAGTATCTCAATCACAAAATCTATTCGTTAATCTTGCAGCGGGTGATTATACAATTTTTGTTGAAGATGCAGCAGGAAAAAAAACTACCACTGCTGCAACTGTTCTTGAACCAGCCACTTCTATATCAGGAACAGTAGTGGCTACAGCCCCTTTGTGTTACGGTGAAACCGGAGAGGCTACTGTAACACCAACAGGAGGTACCCCCTTTACTTCCGGTGATAAATATCAATATTTATGGAATGACGCTAATCAGCAAACAACTGCAACTGCTACAGGATTAACAGCAGGCAATTACACAGTAACGGTAATTGATGCCAATGGTTGCCAGATATTAGAATCGATTACCATAACAGAGCCCCAACAATTAACCCAGGCTACCGCGGGACCAGACCAATCCTTTAACTGCGGATTTCGGTCAACGATTCTTGCTGCCAACACACCCCTAACAGGAGAAGGAACATGGACAATAATTTCATCAAATGGCGGGACTATCGCTGAACCTAACAATCCAGCTTCGGCTTTTACCGCTAATGCAGGTTTACATACTTTAAGATGGACAATAGCCCATGCCGACGGGTCCTGTGCAAATTACGATGAAGTAAACATCACTTTTGAAGACGCCTGTAGCACTTTGGATTTTGACGGAGTCGATGATTATGTTTATTTTGATAACCATTACGGATTAACAACCGGATCCTTTACCCTGGAAGCCTGGGTAAAACCAAATTCGCTAGGTGGAGTAAAAACCATACTTTCAAAAAGGAATTCCCAAAACCTTGGAGAAGGCGGTTATGATCTAATCATCAACAACGGAGCTCCTACCTTTAGATGGGGCAACTCCTCAGTCTCCACCTCCAGCAAACTGGCCACAGACAGATGGTACCATATTGCCGTAATCTATAAAGATTCCAATGTACAGTTGTACGTTGACGGAATTAGGGTGGGCTCAGGTTCTGCAACCAACCCCACTTCCGTTGACTATCCTTTCCTCATCGGGGCAATGCATAAACCCGGACCACAGGATAAACCGCAAAATCTTTTCAACGGCTGGATAGAAGAGGTCCGGATCTGGAATTCTGCTATTAATGAAGAACAACTGCGATTCCTTATGAATCAACGTGTGGTGCTTAACAGCGCTCCTCTTAGAGGAACTGTACTTCCATTAGATGTACCCGGAACATTGGCCTGGACAAATTTACAGGGATACTACAGGATGACCGGCAATACGGTTTCCAACGGTATGACAGCAGCTCAATCTGACAATAAAGTAGACGGGGAGCTTAGGAACATCGAAACCACTCAGCAGAACACAGCTCCTCTGCCTTACACTTCAAATTCGGCCGGTACATGGAGCGATGATACTATCTGGCTCAGGCCTGAGGTTTGGGATGCTCCAAACAGCCTGGGCATAAACGGTGAACCCATTGATTGGAATATCGCCCGCATTTCTCATGACATAAAATCTGGCGGTAAAAATCTCACGCTCCTGGGCTTGTTATCTGAAACCGGAAAACTTGAAATGGCTAACCCCAATGAGGCTCTGGACGAGAACAATGCAGGGCAAGGTTTATTTATAACCCATTACCTAAAACTTGATGGGGTTATAGATCTTGTAGGTGAATCTCAATTAGTTCAAACAGACATAAATCCAAAACAAACCATTTCCAGTACTTTGGATGAAGCCAGTTCTGGTTATATAAAAAGGGACCAGCAGGGAACTTCAAACAGTTTTAACTACAATTACTGGTCTTCTCCTGTTTCCCTACAGGGTGCAGCAAATAATTCTACTTATACTATTAAAGGGGTGATGAAAGACGGAACAAATTCAGCCAACGCTACTCACACTGACCTTAGTTTTGGAGCGTGGCATGAATATGCGGACGGACCCAAGAGTAATCCCCGTAAGATCAGTAACTACTGGTTATATAAGTTCAGGGGTACAGCAAATGTTTACAGTGAATGGAAACATATAGGCAGCACCGGAGTTTTAAATGCTGGTGAAGGATATACCATGAAAGGAACTTCGGGTACTGCCGCGATAGAAGATCGTCAAAATTATGTATACAAAGGAAAACCTAATAATGGAGTAATCAATTTGACCATTGCCTCAGGGCAAAACTATTTGCTGGGGAATCCTTATCCATCGTCTATAGATATTAATGAATTTATCATGGACAATCTAAAAGATGTTGCCGGAGGTAGAAATACAGGTAACGTATTTAATGGTACAGTATATTTCTGGAACCATTTTGCAGGTGGGAATACCCATATTTTACTTGAATATATTGGAGGCTATGCGGCCCGGAATCTTTTAGGCGGAGTTCCTGCGATTTCCAATGATTCCCGGGTTAATGCAAATGACGAAAAAGGAAGTAAAATCCCGGGAAGATTCATTCCTGTTGCTCAGGGCTTTTTCATCAATTCCTCACTGGAAACCGAAACTGCCGGAAGCATTACCGTGGATGGTGGAATGGTAGTTTTTCGAAACAGTCAGCGTGCATTTGTAAGGGAATCCAAAACAAATACAGGAAATTCGGTTTTTCTTCGTCCTGAAGAGAACACCAAGGAAGTTGAAAAAACTGATACAAGAGCTAAGATCAGGCTCGACTTTAGATCCCCAATGGGATATCACAGGCAAATTCTTGTGGGCGTAGATCCAAATGCATCCGATGGTTTTGACCTTGGTTATGATGCCGCTTTAAATGACAATAATTTAGAGGACATGTTCTGGATGATTGACGAAAAGAAATATGTTATTCAGGGAGTATCAAATTTTGATCCGATTCAAGTATTTAAACTGGGTGTGAAAATAGCCGAAGAAGGTGAACTATTGATAAAAATCAATCAACTTGAAAACATTTCTGAAGAAGTTAATATTTACCTTAAAGATAAAACCGAAAGTACCTACCATAACCTTAGAGAATCCGATTTTAAATTGATTTTGGAGAAAGGGGAAATAACTGAACGTTTTGAAATTGTATTTCAAAAAGAAAAAGATTCGAAACCGGATCCAAAGCCAATTGAAGAACCCAATCCAGATTTCCCTGAAACACTTCCTCCGGGAATCATCGATGTGATCTTTGCAGAAAATGAACACAAGCTTATGGTATTAAATCCTTTTGAGATGAATATAAAAAAGGTAGAAATATATAATATGCTTGGACAAAAAATAGAATCTTTCACCTCAAACTCCAGTCAAAAGGAAATGATAGTAGCGGTAAGGGAGCACCCGGCTGCGATATATGTGGTTAAAGTATATGCAGTTGAGGGTATGGTTTCCAAAAACATTCTTTTAATGAGATAGGAAAGGTTGGATTGCAAAAAAACCTGAAAGTTCTTCAACTTCCAGGTTTTTTTATATCAAAATCAGGTAAAGCAGATTGGATTTAAAATTCATCCATACTTCTTCTCTCCCTGATTATTTTCCACTTCAATATCTTCGTAAATATTTAATCCAAAACCCTCAATTTCCTGCAGAATAAGTTGGATTGAATGTTTTTGAAATAAAAGCATTTCGCGAATACCCCCTAGACTTATTTTGGATAATAAATTTTGATATAATCCAATACTTTGTTTTTCTCTGCGGTAACATTCCTTAATGATTCCGTCCTTCTCTATTCGAAATACAGGAAGAATAGGTCGCTCAATATTTTTCCAATCGCGTTTGGATATATTTTCTCGGTGCCCCTCTATGTTGTTTTGATTTTCGAGGAAATCAATTTCCAGTTTTATCCTCTTACAAAACGACTTTTTTTGATGAGCCACTTTACCTAAGAAATTACGAAAAATCAATCTTTTACAATGCCTTGAGGCATTGGAATAAATTCTGAAATCATGGTAATTCCTTTCCAAAATTGAATAAAGCAGGCTTATGGTTTTTTCTAAATGTCGCATTTTGTGGAGTTTAATCTTTAATTCAATTTAAGAATTAAACGCTCTAAAAACTTGCCAATTAACTTATTTAACGCCACACAAGATGGGCCGAAGGTATTCTAAGGATCGTAATTTTCTTAAATCTCAGTAGGAATAGTAAGTGAAATGAAAAATATAACCATTAATTATATTAACAATGTATTAAGAACCGTTTAATCAAAGTTATTTTGGCTTAATTTTTTGCCGAAAACCTCAGGGGAATTTTGAATAAATATTTCTTAAAATGAATTTGATATCTCTTATTGCAGCTTAAATTATCCTTTATATTTCATTGGAAGGTAAACCACCTTTTTTGTTTCAAAAAATTCTTCCTCAAGGTAATCTTTCAAAGGATAAATTACCGCAGATTTATACGGCTCTAATTCTTCCGATAAATCTCCCCCTTTGAGATATAAAATTCCGTTTTTGAGCTCGTGATTGCTTTTTTTGGCGATCTTTCCTTTCACCCAATGCACAAAAGTTGGCATCGCGGCTACCGCCCTACTAACAATAAAATCGTAATTACCCTTGATCTCTTCTACACGTGCGTTGGTGGTTTTTACATTTGTTAGCTGCAAACCTTCCACGACCTCATCCACAACCTTAATTTTTTTCCCGATAGAATCTACCAAATGAAAATTGGTTTCCGGAAAAAGAATTGCCAGGGGAATTCCTGGAAACCCTCCACCGGTTCCTACGTCTAAAATTTGGGCATCTGGCAAGAACTTAATTACTTTTGCTATTCCCAATGAATGAATCACGTGGCGTAAATAAAGTTCATCTATATCCTTTCGGGAAACCACATTTATTTTTAGATTCCAGTCTTCATATAATTCCTGCAGCTTGCTGAATTGTTCAGTTTGAACTTCAGTTAAATGAGGGAAATATTTTGTTATAAGCTCCACGTTTTTCTATTTTGCTGCAAAAGTAATGAAAATACAACGTTAATTTCTCCGTATTTTGGTATCGGCACAATTAATGTTTTATCTTTGTGAAATTCAAATTTATTTTATGTCTACGAATCAGGAAACCGTTCGCTTTTCAAGAATTGACTCAGTAAAGTTTTTCCGAACGCTTAATAAGCGAGTAAATGCTTATTTTAACGATAACAACATTTCCAAAGCTGGAAACTGGAAATTACATCTCAAAACCATTGTGATGTTCTCCCTTTTTCTGGTACCCTACTTTTTAATTCTTAGCCTGGATATTTCACAATGGTGGCTGCTATTGCTAACTATAGTTATGGGCGCGGGTATGGCCGGAGTTGGAATGAATGTGATGCATGATGGTAATCATGGTTCATATTCATCTAAAAAATGGGTCAATAACCTCATGGGAGGGACTATTTACATACTCGCCGGAAACGTATATAACTGGCAGGTTCAGCACAATGTTTTGCACCATACCTACACCAATATTCATGGGCACGACGAAGATCTGGATGCCGGAAGAATCATCCGATTTTCTGAACACGCCGAATGGTCAAAATTTCATAGATTTCAGCATTATTACTCGGTGTTTTTATATGGCCTACTTACCTTTAACTGGGCGCTTACCACCGATTTTAAACAAACAAAAAGCTATTTATCGAGAAAGCTGTCTTACGGCAAATTGCCTTCTCCCGTAAAACAATGGAGTATCATTGCTGTCACCAAAATGATCTATCTTTCTATATGGATTGTAATCCCTATGCTTCTTATGTCCATAGCCTGGTGGAAGATCCTTATTGGTTTTTTTATAATGCACTATACGGCAGGCCTTATTCTAAGTATTGTATTTCAGTTAGCGCACGTAGTCAAGAAAACCCAAATGCCTATTCCTGATGAAACCGGATCCATGAAAAATACCTGGGCCATACATCAACTTTACACTACCGTTAATTTTGCAACCAAAAATAAAATAGTTAATTGGTTTACCGGCGGACTAAACCACCAGGTTGAACATCATATTTTTCCGAATATAAGCCATATTCACTACACTAAAATCGCCAAAATAGTTAAAGAAACCGCTGCAGAATGTAATTTACCTTACAACGAATACAGAACTACGCGCGCAGCAATTATCGCTCATTTCAGGCATTTAAAAGAAATGGGATCAAAACCTGCAATTTCTGCTTAAAAAATATTTAAAATCAACCGAATTCCATGCAAAAAAAATTATCCGACAGAATCAATAACATGACAACCTCACAAACTTTGGCAATGGCAGCCAAAACCCGTGAGTTAAAAGAAGAAGGAAAAGATATTATAGGCTTAAGCCTTGGAGAACCGGATTTTAACACCCCTGACTTCATAAAAGAAGCCGCAATACAGGCAATTAATGATAATTACAATTCCTATTCCCCGGTGGACGGTTATGTGGAATTGAAGGATGCCGTAATCACCAAGTTTAAACGGGATAACGGCCTTAGCTATAACCGCGCTCAAATTGTGGTCTCTACCGGAGCCAAACAATCTTTGGCCAATGCGGCAATGGTAATTTTAAATCCGGGTGATGAAGTGATATTGCCCTGCCCGTACTGGGTAAGCTACGCAGAAATAGTGAAACTTGCAGAGGGAATTCCTGTGGAAGTTCCTACAACTGTTGAAAATAATTTTAAGATCACTCCGGCACAACTTGAATCAGCAATCACACCAAAAACCAAAATGGTTTGGTACAGCTCGCCCTGTAATCCCAGCGGAATGATCTTCAGTAAAGAAGAATTACGTGCCCTGGCGGATGTTTTGGTGAAATATCCAGACATTATTGTAGTGAGCGATGAAATTTATGAGCATATAAATTTTGTTGGTGAACACGCATCTATGGCACAATTTAAAGATATGTACGATCGTGTGATCACTGTAAACGGGGTTTCCAAGGCTTTTGCCATGACAGGATGGAGAATAGGATATATCGGGGCACCAGAATATATCGCCCGCGCCTGTAATAAAATGCAGGGCCAGATAACAAGCGGCGCCAATTGTATTGCCCAACGCGCAGTAATCACTGCTCTGGAAGCACCCGTTAGTAAGATAAAGCCTATGATCGACACTTTTAAGGAGCGTCGGAAATTGATAATTTCATTGCTGGATCAAATAGAAGGTTTTAAAACCACAGAACCCGAAGGTGCTTTTTACGTGTTCCCCGACATTTCGTATTTCTTCGGAAAAACAATTAAGGGCCATCATATAAAAGATGCTACAGATTTTTCCATGTTCTTACTGGAAGTAGCGCTGGTTGCAACTGTAACAGGGGATGCATTTGGAAATCCGGAATGTATCAGGCTTTCATATGCTGCCAGTGAGCCGCAAATTGAAGAAGCTTTAAAAAGGATAAAAGCAGCTGTTTCTGAAGTTTAAAAATTTCAGAAATGTTTTAAAAAAAATCAGCCAGATAATTCTGGCTGATTTTTTTTGATCAATAAGTGCTTATCTGTTTCTCCAAAAGAACGGAGTAAGCAAGATTAATACAGTAAACAATTCCAACCTTCCAATAAGCATTAAAAATGCCGACCACCATTTTCCCGCATCGGGTAGCCCGTCATAATTATTAACAGGCCCCAAACTTCCTAAAGCAGGCCCTATATTACCTAGAGAAGAGGCCGCCCCACCAATAGCCGACATAAAATCCATACCCATAAAACCAAAAACCAGAGCACCGGTTATAAATGCGAGCATATATAGTATAAAAAATCCAAGGATATTGAATACAATGCCCTGATTTATGGCCTTCCCATTATAACGCACAGGTAAAATTGCATTTGGATGCAAACTTCTTTTAAATTCTGACATCCCATTACGTATCATAATTATGTGCCTCATTACTTTTACCCCACCCGCAGTAGACCCTGCCGACCCTCCCAGAAACATAATTCCAAAGAAAAAAACGGTAAGAAAAGGTGTCCACATGGTATAATCGGCAGAGACAAATCCTGTGGTAGTAATAATTGCCAATACCTGAAATAAGCCATGTCTAAAAGCGCTTTCTGCCGCTCCCCACACCATAGGATGCTCAATGGAAGATAGGGAAACATCGGCCTGATAATAAATTATCAAAGAAACAACAGCGGTAAAAACTATAATAAAGGTGAGGTACCATTTGAACTCATCATCATGAAGCACTTTCTGTATCCTTCCCTTAAAAGCAAAGTAGCTTAAAACAAAATTGGTACCCGCAAGGAACATAAATACAATTACTATATATTGAATTAAGGGTTGATCATTCCAAAAAGCCATACTCAAATTTTTGGTGGAAAACCCTCCGGTAGCCATGGTGCTTAAGGAATGATTTACTGCATCAAACATTCCCATTCCCGCAACCTTCAGTAAAATTGTTTGAGCAACGGTATAAGAGAAATAGATAAGCCAAAGACGTTTAGCGGTGTCGGTAATTCGCGGCTTCAGTTTATCGGCGTTTGGTCCGGGCGCTTCAGCAGCAAAAAGCTGCATCCCTCCTATTCCAAGTAAGGGAAGTATGGCTATAGCCAAAACTATAATACCCATTCCTCCCAGCCAGTGTGTTAAACTGCGCCAGAAAAGAAGGCTTTTGGGTACGCTTTCAATATCGTTTAGGATGGATGCTCCGGTAGTTGTGTAACCGGACATGGTTTCAAAAAAAGCATTTGTGAATCCGGGAATTGCCTCGCTCATTACATAGGGCAGAGTTCCGCTCAAGGCCATAATAATCCAGCCGAAAGTTACAATAATATAACCCTCCCGTTTTTTAAGTTCCTTACTGTGCCCGCGGGTAGTAAACATAAGGAGCGTTCCCAAAAAACAGGTTAAAAATGCTGCTGAAGAAACCTGCAGTGTAACTCCGTCATCATAAAACCAACTCACAAAAACCGCCGTAAACATAAAGCCTCCATTAAATAAAAGGAGCAATCCCATAATATGGAGGATAATCTTATAGTTTAATTTAGGCATTACAAAAAGAGCTTTTCCACCTTGTTTATAGACCTGGGTAAACAGCATACCACAATTCTATCTCCGGCTTTAATATAAAAATCTCCCAGTGCTATCAATCCTTCTCCATTTCTTATTATTCCACCAATTATAGCTGAACGGGGGAAATCAAGATCTTTAATTTTTTTGTTACAAACCTGGGAAGAGGCTTTTACAATGAATTCCAACAACTCCGCATTCATGTTGTTTAACTTGGTCATCGCCACCACTTCTCCTTTCCTTATATACCTGAAAATATTATTGGCAGCAAGTAATTTCTTATTGATGAGCGTATCGATTCCAATGGAATGACTTAATTGAAAATAATCCATATTTTCTACCAGGGCAATCGTTTTTTTTACACTTTTGGATTTAGCTACAAGGCATGACATGATATTTGTTTCTGAATTCCCGGTAACTGCAATAAAAGCATCCATATCATGAATGTTCTCTTCCTCCAGGAGTTCCACGTTTCTACCATCGCTATGGATCACCAAAACCTGCGGAAGTTCATCGGCAAGATCAAAAGCCTTTTCCCTGTCACTTTCTATAAGTTTTACATTGAAATTTTTCTTGCTTAGATCCCGTGCGGTTTTTTTGCCAATTTTACTCCCGCCCAGGATCATTATATTTTTGATGGAATGTTTTACTTTTCCAGTGAGTTTATATAACACATCAACTCCGTCTCGTGTAGTGATAAAGTAAACCTGGTCTCCTTCTTTAAATTGGGTATCTCCTCTTGGTATAAGCGTATATTGAGTTCCAAACCGCTGTATAGCAATAGGGACAAAATTTAATTTAGGAAATATTGCGGCAGCCTCCTTTACTGTTTTTCCAACAAACATGGCAGTTCTGGAAAGGTCAAGCCCTATCATGATCAAAGCTCCATTTTCAAACTCGTAACTATCACTAAAAGCAGATTGATTGAGCAATAAAGCGATTTCTCCGGCAGCCAAAGCCTCTGGGGAGATCAATTCATCAATTCCAAACTTCACAAAACCAAGTTCTTCCTTATTTTCTAAAAATTCGGTATTTGAAATCCGGGCGATCGTTCTTTTAGCTCCCAATTGCTTCGCAAGTACACAAACGGTAATGTTTGTAGACTCGCTGGAGGTTACACCAATTAATAAATCTACATATTTCACATTGGCTTCCTTTAAAACAGAGATTGAAGTTGCATCCCCCTTTATGGTTCTAATATCCAGATGGGTATCTGCATATACAAGATTATCCCTGTTATTATCTATTAGGGTAATATCCTGTGATTCATAGGAAAGTAATTTTGCAAGATGAAAGCCTACTTCACCGGCACCGGCAATTATTATCTTCATATCACGCGATAAGATTTTCGAGAGGTTAAAGGTACAGTAAAATATACAATCCATTAATTCCTTGACATATAAATTGAATAAGGCATCCTTTTTTTAATCAAGATGAAAGCAGGATCCTCGAGCTAAGGGCATATATAAGATTCACAATAAAATTTCAAACTTATAAAGTCAGTTATCACATATCACTTATCTTTGAATCAAATTTTTAAAATGAAAGAAAAAATCACACCTTATAAGGATTCAAAGCTTAATAAGAAAGCGCAGGTCGAACAAATGTTTGATAATATTTCAGAAAATTATGATGGACTTAACCGTGTGATCTCCTTTGGAATCGATGTGAAATGGAGAAAAAAAGTGATCGCTCTGGTTGAGGCTACCAAACCTGAAAAAGTTTTGGATATAGCCACCGGAACTGGAGATCTCGCCATAAGCCTTGCTAAAACAGGTGCTTCAGAAATAATAGGCCTTGATATTTCTGAAGGAATGCTCGCTGTAGGCAGAAAAAAAATCGCTGAAGAAAAACTTTCTGAAAAAATTAAAATGGTGCAGGCAGATTCTGAAGCCTTACCTTACGAAAACAATACTTTTGATGCTATCACCGTAGCTTTTGGAGTTCGTAATTTTGAAAATCTTGAAAAAGGACTTGCAGAAATATTCAGAGTCTTAAAACCAAATGGTATTTTTGTGGTTTTAGAGACCTCGGTTCCCGTAAAATTCCCATTTAAACAGGGATATAATTTTCACACTAAAGTTATGCTCCCCATCATAGGAAAGTTGTTCTCTAAAGACAAGGTCGCTTATTCTTATTTAAGCGAAAGTGCAGCTGCTTTTCCTTATGGAGAAAAATTCAACAATATTTTAAGGAAAATTGGGTTTATAAATGTAGAAGACAAGCCTCAAACATTTGGAGTAGCTACCATCTATACCGCATCTAAAACTTAATATGAAAAAATTCATACTGATTACAGGGTTTCTGTTTTGTTATTTTCAAGGTAATGCTCAATTATTTTCAGGGGACCGAATGATAAATAATCCAAATTTTGATCAGAAAAGATGGTCTTACGGATATTATTTGGGGTTCAACATGTATGATCTCGATTTTGATTATAAAAATTATCAACCCAATTCTCCATCTGGAAATGATTTAATTATAGAAACAAGCATCGGTTTTAACGTGGGTTTAATTGGGAATTTAAAACTTAACAATAACCTCGATCTTCGACTTGAACCTGGAGTAAGTTTTAATAACAGACTGCTAAGAGCCACCTACACCCAGGAAATAGACCAAATTAACTCCACCTACGTTCACTTACCTCTTTTATTGAAATTTTCGGCAAACAGGTTTAATAATCTCAGACCTTTTGTAGTTGGCGGGGTTTCAACTTCTATAAATTTGTCCAGCAACGAAAACAATCCCGAGGCTATTACAAGAATTAAAACAAATACCTACAACTATGAGGTAGGGGTTGGAATTGATTTATATTTTTATTATTTCAAATTTTCACCCTCTTTACGTGGAGTTTTCGGGATGAACAATGAGCTGGTGGAAGGACCAACCGATTTGGAAAATGTTAAAAATATGACATCCAGAGGAGTATTTTTAAACTTTACTTTTCAATAATTCTCCCTTCGCCTGAATTCTCCAAAAAAAACAGCAGTTGCTGTTGCTACATTTAAGCTCTCAGTATTTTGAGAATCACCAAATTGAGGAATATTCAACTTCATGGAAACCATTTGTTCAAGTTCTTTGGAGATTCCGTTTGCCTCATTTCCCAAAACAAGGATCCCATTTGAAGGAAAATTGGCTTCATACAGGTTTTCCCCTTCCAAAAAAGTTCCCATAACCGGTATTTCTGGATTATCTCTAATAACCTGTGATAAATCCAAATAAACCACCTGCACACGGGTAATGCTTCCCATACTGGCTTGTACTACCTTTGGGTTATAACAATCTACGGTATCTTTGGAGCACAAAAGGGTCTTTACCCCAAACCAATCACACAATCTAATAATCGTTCCCAGATTTCCCGGGTCCCTCACTCCATCCAAAGCAATGATTAATCCGTTTAAATCGGGTGTTTTTACATCGGGAATTTTAAATATGGCAACAGCAGTTTGAGGAGTTTTGAGTCTGCTTATTTTCTTTAAATCGGCCTCCTTAATCAGGTTGGTTTTTGAAGCCGGAACGTCAAAAATTTCTTCAGTGGTATATAAGGAATCCAGCTCATAATTTGAAGCCAGAATTTCTGAAATCCCCTTGATCCCCTCCACAATAAACAGCCTGTTTTTTGTTCGGGCTTTTTTTTGCTCAAGACTTGTTATTAACTTAATTTGGCTTTTGCTAACCATGCAAATAATGTATTTTTGAATTTTAATTGACCTTCATTGAAACACCTTCTCGCAAAAATATCGTTTATTATTTTAACCTTTATACTATTTATCTCTTGTAATGCGATAAAGCGGGTTCAAAGCGATGAATTACTCCTAAAGGAGAACACTATTTTTGTGAATGGCGAAAAACTAAAGGAAGTCCGTATTTACAATCAGTTATATCAAAAACCTAACGCCAAACTGCTTGGAGTACCCATTCAATTGCATATCTACAACCTGGCAAAACCTTATCCCGATTCAACTTTTCAAAATTGGCTGCACAAAAAGCCTAACCGGGAACAGCGATTAATCAATATTTACTCCAGAAAACAGGTAGTGAAATTAGGCCAATCCTACGTAAAAATAAATGAAGGAATTAAAAAGGCGGGAGAAGCACCTGTAATTATAGAGCAGGAACTTACCAAAAAATCTGTAAACCGTTTAAAAGCCTGGTACTTTAATAATGGTTGGTTTAATGCAGAAACCTCCTATGAAATAGAGCCGCTGGAAAACAGAAAAGGTAAAGTAGATTATTTTGTCACTTCCCATAAGCCTTATATAGTAGATTCCATTCGAAAACGGATTCCCTCCCTGGTAATAGACTCCCTTTACGATGCCTATAAAAATGAATCGATTATTAAAAGTGGAATACAGTACAGGACACTGGATTACAATGCCGAACGGGACAGGCTCACACGCATATTCCGGAATAACGGCGTTTACTATTTCGATCAGGAATATATCAGTTTTGAGGCAGATACTATAGATACGAATTACAAAGTGAACACCACGGTAATCGTCAATAATAGGCAGGTTGACCAAGGCGATTCTACTGCCAGGGTTCCCTTTAAGATTCATAAAATAAGCCAGGTGAATGTCTTCACCGATTATACTTTTGACAACAGATATAAACCTGTTACAGATAGTGTACAATACAAGGGCTATAACATCTATAGTTTCGATAAACTGGAGTATAAACCACGAGCTATTACAGATGCAATTTTTATCAGGCCGGGAGAAATTTTTAAAGATACCGACAGAACCAGAACTTATAACCGAATGAGTTCCCTGCGCGTTTTTAAATATCCAAGTATAGAATACACTCCGGATCCTGCCGATAGCACAAATACAGATCTTGTTGCAAACATATTTTTGACCCCGCAACAAAAATATTCCCTCGGTTTTGATTTTGATATTTCACAAAGCAATATTCAGGAATTTGGAGTGGGGTTTGGTGGATCATTACTAATTCGAAACATTTTTAAAGGCGCCGAAAATTTTGAAATCTCAGGCAGGGGAAGTATAGGCTCTTCATCAGATGCTGCACGGGGAAGTTCTAACGACCGGTTTTTTAATATCTCTGAACTTGGGGCCGATATAAAACTTACTTTCCCAAGGATATTTCTTCCTTTTAATACCGAAAAATTTATTCCGAAATTCATGTCGCCCTTTACTTCTCTTAGCCTGGGAGTTAGCGCCCAGAATAACATCGGCCTCGACAAGCAAAACCTCAATACTATACTTAATTACAGATGGACGCCTTCCAGAAGTATTTCCAAGCGATTGGACTTATTGAATGTTCAATACGTACGTAATTTAAATACCGATAATTACTTCAATGTCTACCGGAATTCCTATTCCAATTTAAATGAGATCGTACAATCACCAGAAGTGGTAACAAGCCCAACTTATCTGGATGGTGAAGGACGCCTTATAATACCAGGTGGAGCTGAAAATTTTATAAGAGATGTAACCACCGGAGATCCTCAAACTTCAGGATTATCGCTAACCCAATCACAGGAGGTAAACAACATTAGTGAACGAAAAAACCGGTTAACAGAAAACAACCTTATTTTCGCATCCAATTTCACCTATCTTATAAATAATAAGGAGAATTTATACGATAATGATTTTTCCCGTTTCAGGTTCAAGATGGAGGCTGCAGGAAATTTTCTTGCGGCAGTATCAAGTTTAGCAGGTCTGAAAAAAAATGATCAGGGAAATTATAGCATTTTTGGCGTAAATTATTCTCAATATGTTAAAACAGAACTGGACTATATAAAGCATTGGGATTGGGGTAACAAGAATATTTTCGCCATTCGGGCATTTGGCGGGGCTGCCATACCTTACGGAAATGCAAACAGTATCCCTTTTATTCGTAGCTTTTTTGCAGGTGGACCTAATGATAACAGAGCCTGGCAAGCCTACGATCTTGGCCCGGGAAGCAGTGGAGGCCGAAATGAATTTAACGAAGCCAATATGAAACTGGCCTTTAATGCAGAATACCGTTTTAATTTAATTGGTGCATTAAATTCTGCAATCTTTATAGACGCCGGAAATATTTGGAATGTCCTGGACATTGTGGAAGACGAAGCCGCAACTTTTACTTCCCTTGCCGATTTAAAAGATATCGCTGTAGGTTCCGGGATGGGATTGCGTTATGATTTTAATTTTTTCGTGCTGCGTTTTGATGCTGGTTTTAAAACCTATGACCCCTCCCTACCCATGGAGGAAAGATGGTTCAAAAACTACAATTTCGCAAATGCTGTATACAACGTAGGCATCAATTATCCCTTTTAACTGAACTTATTTTCTTATTTTTGTAAACCTAATTTGAAAAACATTTATTATGAGTCACAATATTAAGCCCGGAGTAGCTACAGGGAAAGAAGTACAGGAAATATTTGCTTATGCAAAAAAGAAGGGGTTTGCACTGCCGGCAGTGAACGTCACAGGATCAAATACTATGAATGCTGTACTTGAAACTGCTGCAGAATTAAACGCTCCGGTTATTATTCAGTTTTCAAATGGTGGAGCTCAGTTTAATGCAGGAAAAGGTTTATCCAACGAAAATCAACAAGCTGCCATCGCCGGTGGCGTTGCAGGAGCTAAACATATTCATGAACTCGCAAAACTATATGGTGCTACTGTAATTCTTCATACAGACCATTGTGCCAAAAAATTATTACCCTGGATCGACGGACTTCTGGATGCCGGTGAAAAACACTACAAAGAACACGGAATACCCCTTTACAGTTCTCACATGATAGATCTTTCTGAAGAATCTTTGGAGGAAAATATGGATATCTGTAAAAGGTATCTTGAGCGCATGAGCAAAATGGGGATGACCCTGGAGATAGAATTAGGGATTACCGGTGGAGAAGAAGATGGTGTTGACAATAGCGATGTAGATGATTCAAAACTTTACACCCAACCAGAAGAAGTTGCTTATGCATACGAGGAATTGAGCAAAGTTAGCAATCAATTTACCATTGCGGCTGCCTTCGGAAACGTTCACGGGGTTTATAAACCTGGTAACGTAAAACTTACTCCAATAATCCTGAAAAATTCTCAGGAATTTGTTTCTAAAAAATACGGACTTGAAGAAAACCACATCGACTTCGTATTTCATGGAGGAAGTGGATCTACAGTTGAAGAGATACGTGAAGGAATAGGCTACGGAGTTATAAAAATGAATATCGATACCGATCTTCAATATGCATTCCTTGAAGGTATTCGCGATTACATGGGAGACAAAAAAGAATTTGTGAAAGCACAAATAGGAAATCCTGAAGGAAGTGATGTTCCCAACAAAAAATATTACGACCCGCGCGTTTGGTTAAGGGAAGGGGAATTAACTTTCAAAGCTCGTCTTAAGAAAGCGTTTGAAGATCTTAACAATATCAATACGCTATAAAATCAAATCGATAACTGCTGAGGCAACTATGCTTCAGCAGTTATTGTTTTAAATAATTTTTCAGATTCAGGCTAAAGCTTGAACCCTAAATGCTGAAACACATACTATATGGCCTGGTTTAAAAGAACACAAAAGGGCATCCAAACTCCTACCGAAGATAAAAAAGATGTGCCTAAAGGATTATGGTACAAATCTCCCACTGGTAAGATTGTAGATGCCGAACAGCTGGAAAAAAATTTTTACGTTAGCCCGGAAGATGGCTATCACGTTAGGATTGGAAGTGCTGAATATTTTAAGATCCTTTTTGACGACAACAAATTCAAAGAGCTTGATAAAGACATCTCCTCCAAGGATCCTCTAAACTTTGAGGACACTACAAAATATAGCGACCGTTTAGTGGCCGCGCAGAAAAAAACAGGACTTACAGATGCGGTTCGAACCGCAGTTGGAAAATCCAAAGGAAAGGACCTTGTAATTGCTTGTATGGATTTTAAATTCATAGGAGGATCCATGGGTTCTGTAGTTGGGGAAAAAATTGCCCGTGCAGCAGATTATTCCCTGAAAAATAACATTCCGCTTCTTATCATATCAAAATCTGGCGGAGCAAGAATGATGGAAGCCGCACTCTCGCTTATGCAGCTCGCAAAAACTTCAGCAAAACTTGGTCAATTGGATGATGCCAAAATCCCATATATTTCCCTAAGCACAGATCCTACCACCGGTGGAACTACTGCTTCTTTTGCCATGTTGGGCGATATCAATATTGCCGAACCTGGTGCTTTAATTGGGTTTGCCGGGCCACGTGTTGTTAAAGATACCACAGGTCAGGACCTTCCAAAAGATTTTCAGACTTCTGAGTTTTTAAAAGAACACGGTTTTCTGGACTTTATAACTCCTAGATCGGAGCTTAAAGACAAGATCAATCTTTATTTAGACCTCATTCTTAATCAACCAATTAGGTAACAAAAGCATCAAACTTAAAACCAGCAGCAAGCTTAATTAATCAAAAACCTCGGTGCAAGCCCACGAGGTATGAAAAAAAAATACTTTTAAAATTTCAGAATAAATTTTAATAATAATATAGTATCTTTGCCGCTTGACAGAAAAACTGTTCATACATAAAAATCATTAAAATTAATATTGGAATGTATTTAACTAAAGAAGAAAAGCAAGACCTTTTCGCAAAACATGGAAAAGGTAAGAATGATACCGGATCTGCAGAAGGACAAATTGCCCTTTTCACACAACGTATCTCTCACCTTTCCGGACACTTGAAAACCAACAGAAAAGACTATAATACAGAACGTTCATTGGTTATGCTGGTAGGTAAAAGAAGAAGTTTACTTGATTATTTAATGAAGAAGGATATTTTGAGATATCGTGCTATCGTTAAGGAATTAGGGTTAAGAAAATAAATTACAAAGGGGCTCTAACGCCCCTTTTTTTTATATATTTAGAGGGAAATTTTCCTTTTTTTAGATTTAAAATATTAACGCTCCTGGCCTTTGCTAAGAGTAGTTTTTCATTGGTCTGCTACAACCACTACACAACACAGCAAGTCCCGATGGATTATTCAAAGGGAGACCATTGTTTAACGTAATATGTAACTTTACATATTAGAATTGAAAAAAATTTATGATTCCAAAAACATTTAAAGAGGTTATCGATTTAGGAGATGGAAGAAGCATCTCACTCGAAACCGGAAAATTAGCAAAACAAGCCCATGGCTCCGTAGAGGTTAGAATGGGAAATGCAGTAATGCTTTGTACCGTTGTTTCTTCTTACAAACCTAGCACATTAGATTTCTTTCCTTTAACAGTAGATTACAGGGAGAAATTTGCAGCAGCAGGACGCTACCCTGGTGGTTTCTTTAAGCGGGAAGCCAGACCAACTGACGGTGAAGTTTTAACTATGAGAATTGTTGACCGTGTATTGCGTCCTTTATTCCCATCAGATTATAAGACCGAAACTCAGGTAATGATTCAGCTAATGTCTCATGACGAAGAAGTGATGCCAGACGCATTGGCTGGTTTAGCCGCATCTGCAGCTATTCAATTATCGGATGTTCCTTTTGAATGTGCGATTTCTGAAGCTCGTGTAGGTAGAATAAACGGGGAATTTATCATCAATCCAAGCCGTAGCCAGTTGTTGGAATCGGATATCGATATGATTATTGGTGCTTCTGCAGATTCTGTGATGATGGTAGAAGGTGAGATGGATGAAATTTCAGAAGAAGAAATGGCCGATGCCATTAAATTTGCGCACGAAGCAATCAAGATTCAAATTGAAGCTCAATTGCGATTGGCAGAAGCTTTCGGAAAAAAACCGGTAAGAGAATATGCTGAGTCAAAAAGCGATGAAACTATTGAAGCCAAGGTTAAAGAAACTGCGTATCAAAAAATATATGATATCGCAAAAGGGGGTCATAGCAAAAGAGATCGCGGTGAAGCTTTTTCAGCAGTAAAAGAAGAAGTGATGGCGTTATTTTCTGAAGAGGAACTTGCAGAAAATAAGGACCTGATCAAAACTTATTACAATAAAACTGAAAAAGAAGCGGTAAGAGAACTTACCCTTGCTGAAGGTCTTCGTTTAGATGGAAGAAAAACAGATGAAATTCGCCCAATTTGGTGTGAAATCGATTATTTACCTTCTGTTCATGGTTCAGCTATATTCACCCGTGGGGAAACTCAGGCATTGGCAACCGTAACTTTGGGAACTTCCAGAGAAGCAAATATGATAGATCAGCCTACCTACCAAGGGGAGGAAACTTTCTATTTACACTATAACTTCCCTCCATTTTGTACCGGAGAAGCATATCCATTAAGAGGAACTTCCCGAAGAGAAATTGGTCACGGAAATCTTGCACAACGCGCTTTAAAAGGAATGGTTCCTAGTGATTGCC
Organism: Gillisia xinjiangensis; assembly: GCF_046298265.1. Taxonomy (NCBI): domain Bacteria; kingdom Pseudomonadati; phylum Bacteroidota; class Flavobacteriia; order Flavobacteriales; family Flavobacteriaceae; genus Gillisia; species Gillisia xinjiangensis. The sequence continues at coordinate 29,063 of NZ_JBKAHK010000001.1, forward strand.
CATATACTATAAGAATTGTTTCTGAAGTATTGGAATCTAATGGATCCTCTTCTATGGCTACAGTTTGCGCAGGAACAATGGCAATGATGGATGCAGGTATTAAAATGAAAAAACCGGTTTCAGGGATCGCGATGGGATTGATTTCTGATGGAGAACGCCACGCAGTACTTTCAGACATTCTAGGTGATGAAGATCACCTGGGAGATATGGACTTTAAAGTAACCGGGACTGAAGATGGTATTACTGCCTGCCAGATGGATATTAAAGTTAAAGGCTTACCATACGAAATTTTGGTTAAAGCCCTGAAACAAGCACGTGCAGGAAGATTGCATATTCTTGAAAAATTAACTGAAACCATTTCTGCTCCTAACGAGGACGTAAAAGCTCACGCTCCAAAAATAGTTACCAAAATAATTCCACAGGAATTCATTGGTGCACTTATCGGGCCAGGAGGAAAAGTGATTCAGGAAATGCAAAAAACATCTGGAACTACAATCGTTATAAACGAAGTAGACGAAAAAGGTGTTGTTGAGATCCTTGGAACAAGCCAGGAAGGTATAGACAGCGTATTGGCAAGAATCGAATCTTTAATGTTCAAGCCGGCAGTTGGTGAGACTTATGAAGTGAAGGTTATAAAAATGCTTGATTTTGGTGCAGTAGTAGAATTCCTTGTTGCTCCGGGTAATGAAGTATTGCTTCACGTATCTGAATTAGCATGGGAACGTACGGAAAATGTAAGCGATGTGGTGAATATGGGAGATGTTTTTGAAGTGAAATACTTCGGAATTGATCCTAAAACACGGAAGCAAAAAGTTTCCAGAAAAGCATTACTTCCAAAGCCGGAAGGATTTGTTGCTAGACCACCACGTGATGACAGAGGTCGTGACAATCGTGGTTCCAGAGACAATAGAGGTCGTGATGACAGAAAACCAAGAGAAAACAGAAACGACTAGTTTCTAACTCTTATAATTTTAAAAATCCCCTGAAAAATATTTTTCAGGGGATTTTTTTATGAATTCCAATATATAAACTTTGATTTTTAAAGCTTTACTCATAGGGCCTGTACGAGCTGGAACTTACCGTAAAAATCATAACATTCAACACTCCGGAAATTACTGCCAAAAAAATATATCAAAGCAGTTGTAACATTTTATGAACTCTTTGCGTATAATTAAATACAAGAGCTATTCATAATTAAAAATCCAGGGAGAAGATAGATGAGACAACTTAAAATTACGAAGCAGGTTACAAATCGTGAAACCGCTTCGCTAGATAAGTATTTGCAAGAAATTGGTAAAGTAGACCTAATTACCGCCGATGAAGAGGTGGAATTAGCACAAAAAATTAAAGCGGGAGATGACCGCGCTTTGGAAAAATTAACCAAAGCGAATTTACGTTTTGTGGTTTCTGTTGCAAAGCAATATCAAAATCAGGGATTAACACTTCCCGATCTTATTAACGAAGGAAACTTAGGATTGATTAAAGCCGCAAAGCGTTTTGATGAAACCCGTGGTTTTAAATTTATATCCTACGCCGTTTGGTGGATCCGTCAATCTATTTTGCAGGCACTTGCCGAGCAATCCCGAATTGTGCGTCTACCATTGAACAAAATTGGTTCAATCAACAAAATCAATAAAACATTCGCTTTTCTTGAGCAATCTCACGAACGTCCGCCAAGTGCAGAAGAGATAGCCAAAGAACTTGACATGACCATCAATGATGTTAAGGAATCCATGAAAAATTCCGGGCGTCACGTATCTATGGATGCGCCATTGGTTGAAGGTGAAGATTCAAATCTATATGACGTTTTACGTTCCGGGGAGTCACCAAATCCAGACAGGGAATTGCTGCACGAATCTTTAAGAACAGAGATAGAACGAGCTTTGGAAACCCTTACTCCACGTGAAGCAGATGTTATTCGCCTTTACTTTGGTTTAGGAGATCAACACCCAATGACCTTGGAAGAAATTGGAGAGACTTTTGACCTAACCAGGGAACGTGTTCGCCAGATTAAAGAAAAAGCGATACGAAGATTAAAGCATACTTCCAGAAGTAAGATCTTGAAAACTTACTTAGGATAATATATAAGATGACAACAGTATGATCGCGATTTATTTCGTGATTTAACTGTTCGTTTTTTGATTGATGAATGAACCCCGGAGTGATGACCGGGGTTTTTTTGTGCTTTGAAATTACAAAGTCATTTTTTTGGGAACTTTAATATATCATTATTACATTCTTACAAAAAAATGGAATAATTTCAAATTCAACTATTTTTAAGACCCAATTTCAAATGAGATATGCTATTGTTTATGTGAGTACAGCTTCAAAAGATTTAAAAGATTCGGAAATCAAAAATATTTTAGAGGAAAGTGTCGCCTGGAACAACGGTCACGACCTCACTGGCATCCTGCTTTATTCAGAAGGAAATTTTTTTCAGATTATAGAGGGAGAAGAAAGTGTTATAAAAGACTTATTTGAGTCTATTAAACAGGATTCCAGGCATATTGATGTACTTCAGATATTTGGAAAGGAAATTCATAAAAAAGCTTATGATGGATATAAGGCCGATTTTATTGCTGCCAGAGAACATTATGATCCCGAAAAAATGGAATGCTACATGAAGCAAATGGAAGTGCTGGAGGAATCTACTCAAAAGGCAGTAAAAAATATGCTGAAGGCATTTATCGTTAGTTAAAAACGTATAACCTTTTTTTCTTCTTATTTTTGTGCCTAAAATATTTATTCTTTAATTATGAGCACAAAACTTATTGCCCCTTCGGTTCTGGCTGCCGATTTCGCCAATCTTCAACGCGACCTGGAAATGATCAATAAAAGTGAAGCCGACTGGTTTCATATCGATATCATGGATGGTGTTTTTGTACCTAACATTTCCTTCGGAATGCCGGTTCTAAAAGCAATTGCCAAACATGCCAAAAAAACCATCGATGTGCACTTAATGATTATTGATCCAGACAGGTACATCAAGGATTTTGCCGATTTGGGAGCCAATATTCTCACTGTGCATTATGAGGCCTGCCCTCATTTACACCGAACCCTCCAGGCGATAAAGGCTGAAGGAATGAGAGCTGGCGTTGCTGTAAATCCGCATACAAACGTAGATTTATTGAAAGATGTGATAAAAGATATCGACTTAGTTTGTGTTATGAGCGTAAACCCCGGTTTTGGCGGACAAAGTTTTATTGAACACACCTACACCAAAGTTCAGCGACTAAAGGAAATCATCATTAACAATAATGCTGACACCCTTATTGAAATTGATGGAGGCGTAACCGATAAAAATGCTGCAAAGCTTGTAGAAGCTGGCGCAGACGTATTGGTTGCCGGGAGTTACGTCTTCAAAGCAGAAAACCAGATAGAAACAATTAAAGGACTTAAAAATATTGCAAACTCATAATAAAACCTACGATTTAATAATTATTGGTGGTGGTCCTATTGGCATTGCCTGTGGACTCGAAGCCAAAAAACACAACCTCTCTTACCTTATCCTGGAAAAGGGCTGTTTGGTGAATTCCCTTTACCACTACCCCGCCAATATGACCTTTTTCTCTACTTCAGAAAAACTTGAGCTGGATAATATTCCATTTATAAGCAATAATCCGAAGCCACGGAAGGCTGAAGCGCTCGAATATTACCGAAGGATTGCGGTTTCCAACGAATTGGATATTAATTTATTTGAAAAGGTGATTTCAGTAGACAGTAAAGATAAATCCATCCACAACATAAAAACCTCCAAAGGGAATTATACCTCCAAAAACGTAATAATCGCCACCGGATTTTATGATATCCCAAATTATCTTGGTATTCCGGGGGAAGATCTGCCAAAAGTAAACCACTATTATAATGACCCTCATTACTACGCGAAACAAAAGACTATTGTTGTTGGAGCAAGCAATTCTGCAGTAGATGCAGCGCTGGAAATTTACAGAAAAGGTGGAGATGTAACTATGATTGTGAGAACTCCGGAAATTGGGCAGCGTGTAAAATACTGGGTTCGTCCGGATATTATCAACCGAATAGAAGAAGGTAGCATAAAAGCTTATTTTGATGCAGAAATAGCCGAAATAAAAGAAACCGAGATCATCCTCAAAACTGCGGAAGGTGAAAAAACCCTGGAAAATGATTTTGTTTTATTGCTTACCGGCTACAGGCCAAATTTTGATTTTCTGAAAAATATTGGGATCAATATATCCAAAGACGAAAAACATATTCCGGAATATAATAAAGAATCCATGGAAACCAATGTTCCCGGGATTTATCTCGCAGGGGTTATTTGCGGCGGTATGGAAACCCATAAGTGGTTTATTGAAAATTCCAGGATACATGCCGAGATTATAATTAAAGACATCATTTCCAGATAATTGGATTCCAACCTCTAAAAATCTAATAATGGAACTTAAACCGAATTTTAAGATCCATAATAAGATTTTACAGTGAAAACTGCAAAAAGTACGGACATTTAATTTTGTTTGAATTTCATTCTTTAAATAACAAAAGCTCCGGGTTTCCCCGAAGCTTTTGCTTTTAGATTGGTTGGCTACTTAATTATTCTATGATTATTTGTTTATTATAAGAGTGGCCACGATCTGTGGTTAGCTTTATTAGATATACCCCACTCATCAAATTTTTTCTTTGGAAGTCGGCTTCATAAACCTGGTTTGCTTTAACTGTTCCGGAGAAAAGCTTCCCAACTTCTCTTCCGTTGAAGTCAAATACCCTCACCACAATACCGGCATCTTCAATAAGGCTGAACCTTACTTTGGCATCGGTTCTCACCGGGTTCGGCGCCATTGCCAGGTTACCAAGGATATCCATTTGTATCAATTCTTCTTCACTTACAGCTATAGTTGGTTTTTCATTTACTTCGGAAGTTTTGTTGTTGCCTCCACCTTTAATTTCGTGAATTACAATGGAGCCACCGCCCAATTCTGTAGCATCATTGGAATTATCATCGGCTCCCAAACCGTTGTCATATATAATTCCGTTATTACCCCAAATTTTGATACGGAATTTGTCAGGACCTGTTCCTTTATTCCAGTCGCCATCAATAGCCACCAGGGTGAATTTATAAGTACCTGATCCATTAATAGTTCCCTCTCCTCGATAAGTAGCTTTACCACCGGAAATCACGAGTGAACCTGATTCATGAAGCTGACTCTTAAAGTTAAGATCACCTGCCTTGAATTGGAATTCAGTATTTCCATCCACTTCATTAGTAGCTGTCTTTCCTTTCTTATACTTAGCCACAAATCCGAAATTCGCTTTACCTTCCACATTTTCGTTTCCTTCTCCGGCTAATGCATTTTTGGGTGACCAGATCCATCCCCCACCTGTTACAAATCCGGCAGTTGGATCATAAACCGGCAGGTAGGCGACTGAATCAGAACATCCTTCCCCGGCAACAGCAGTTACTTTGTATACTTTTACATCTGGAACAGATACATTTTCTAATGTAGCAACACCATTTGCATCAGTCTTTGCGAATTTGGAGGTAGTTAATTCATTATCGAAGTAAAAGTACACCAACACTCCTTCAACCGGAACTTCATTTTGATCGAGTACTGTCGCTCTTAGAGTAGCTGCAGAGCCTATGGCAACCGGATTACTGCTCGCACTGGCATCGATGGTAACTCCTTTTATTTCAAATTTCTCTGATCCTCCCAAAGTCAAAGTGTAGTTGTTTCCTGCACTTAAATCTCCAATTAAATAGGAATAAAAACCAACTTCTTCACCTGTAACTCTACTTAAGGAACCAGAAAATGAATTATCAGCGATTAATGTTTCGCTCGATGTGTAATCAAAAGTTTCATCATCCTGACCGCAGAATTTTGATTGGTTGGCAACTGGAGTGATTGTTATTGGACGTTGAGAGATCACGATTGCTGCAGTTCCTGAGTCATTATTATAGTTTCCGGTAACATCAGTAAAGGTCCAGTTGGCGGTATGCGAACCAACATTGGTAAAGCTCGCACCAAGGTCAAGTCCTGCCAATGGCTCATCATTTACTCCAACTGCTGTTCCGCTTGCGCCGTGAGCTGCGCCGTCATAGATATCATTATATCCATTTACAACTATCGTTGCATCGGCTTTTCCAATCACGATCTCTACAGATCCTGAGTCATCGTTATAATTTCCGGTTGCATCAGTGAAGGTCCAGTTGGCGGTATGCGAACCAACATTGGTAAAGCTCGCACCAAGGTCAAGTCCTGCCAATGGCTCATCATTTACTCCAACTGCTGTTCCGCTTGCGCCGTGAGCTGCGCCGTCATAGATATCATTATATCCATTTACAACTATCGTTGCATCGGCTTTTCCAATCACGATCTCTACAGATCCTGATTCGTCTTCGTAGTTACCGGTTACATCAGTGAAAGTCCAGTTGGCTGTTCCACCTGGTACATTGGTGAAGCTTGCACCAAGATCTAGTCCTGCCAATGCTTCATCATTTACTCCAACTGCTGTTCCGCTTGCGCCGTGAGGATTGCCGTCATAAGTAACAGTAGTACCTGCAACAGTTACCGTAGCATCTGCTTTATTGATCACGATCTCTACAGATCCTGATTCGTCTTCGTAGTTACCGGTTACATCAGTGAAAGTCCAGTTGGCTGTTCCACCTGGTACATTGGTGAAGCTTGCACCAAGATCTAGTCCTGCCAATGCTTCATCATTTACTCCAACTGCTGTTCCGCTTGCGCCGTGAGGATTGCCGTCATAAGTAACAGTAGTACCTGCAACAGTTACCGTAGCATCAGCTTTATTGATATTAGCATCCGCATCCGCCACACTAACCAAATTATAATTCCCGGCATCATCACCAGACAAAGAAGCACCTGTTAAAGAAACGACTTTACCTGTACCTGCATTGGCATCTGCAAAAGTAGCTGTACCACCCGTCAATGAAACAGCATCACTGCCAACAACATCAGTCAATGATCTTGACAGAACTGTTGCACCTGTTGTTCCATCATAGGTTTTGTTTGCTGCAGTGAATGAACCAGTTATGTCTTTTTTGTCTACCGTCAAAGTAGCATTTCCATTACTTGGGGTCGTTTGAATAGGCGTGCATGCAAATAGAACTATTCTATACTTCCTACCATTCAATGCAACTCCTGGCTTAGTTAATGTAAGCGTTGAAGTAGTGGCACCAGAATAAACTCCTTCATCTGAAATATTAGACCAAACAATTGGACTACCTACACCTTCTTGCCATTGGTAATTTCCTACTCCAGAAGCATTAACGGAAAAAATGGCGTTTTCACCATAAGTGACAGTTTCGCTTAAAGGCTGCGAAACAATAGAAGGAGCTGTACATAAATTCACTAATATTGCGTCCTCCTCCGTAACAGTCTTTGTTGCTGGGCCAGATCCCTGTTGTTGATTTAAAATAAGCTCTACATCATATGACCCTTGCGGAGCGTTAGAAGGAATTTGAACTGAAATTTGGTCATTTCTTGGGATTTGATTCTGATGGGCCTGAATAGTTTTAATATTAGTATATTCAGTAGTTCCATTACGAGCTATTACTGTAGCAGTCCCATTTTGATTAGCCTGTGTAGTGCTGTAATTAAAATTTACTACTACTGAATTTGGGAGGGATGTAATTTCTGTTGGGTTGGCGGTCAATGGAGAAAGAATGCTTATTGCATCAATTCCATCCGTAAAATAAGCATACGCAATTCTCCCAGTTGTTGTTCCCACAACCTCCACCTCAAAAGCAACTCCTAAGTGCTTTTCTAAAATGGGAAAATTAATAACAAAATTCCCATTTGAATCCACTGGAGTATCATGCCATTCGTGAAAATCCTGCACTTCTGGAGTTTCATTAAAATGGACATTTACAATTGTATCACCAGCCCAACCGGTACCAGTAATTATTGCAGTTTCCCCTGGCGCATAATCTTCTTTGTCAGAGGTTACCGTCTGCCCCCAGCCCGTTGCCAGGAAGAAAAAGAAGCCAATAAATGTGAGGGTGAAATTCAGGAATTTCCCCTTTGAAAAGTGTAAAAATTCAGCCATACCAAAATAATTAAAGTGTTAAAACTATATTTGAGTTCAAGTAAATTCTAAAAATATTAGGGTGGGGATAAACTTTAATCACTGAAAATATCTGAAGAAGCAGTGGGGAAAGGCTTTCTTAGATTAGGGAAATTTCACAGTACTTTAAAAATTTACAAGAACTAATTAACACTAAATTTTATCCTGTTTAAAAGAAAATTTTCTTTTTTCGATATGATGTAAGTATTTACCGACCAATAGCTTATCTCCCTGAAAACAAATAAATCCCATTCAACCCACACTTACAAAAAGTGTGAATCGGATGGAATTTTCTGCTTTAAAAATGCTGGAATTCGAAAAAATCCACGAAGATGATTTTGTTTTTTGATTACAGCCTACAGGCCAAATTTCGATTTTTTAAAAAAATTTTGGGATCAATATTTCCAAGGATGAAAAACATTTTTTGGATTGGGAAACGAATATTCCCGGGAGAAACTTGCAGAATAAAAAATGATTATACAGGACGGAATAAAAAAAGAAAAAGCCATCTAAAAATGTTTTAAATGACTTCTTAAAATGGTCTATAAGATAGCTTAAAAAGCTATTATTTGTGAAAAAGCTCACGAGCTATGCTAAGTGAAATCACGGAAAATTACACTCCCTGCCTAACTATAGGACTACAACTTCTGCATCTTTAAATAAGGGGTTATTCCTGTTCAGAAGTCTCCCGTAAAAATTCATATCATTTTTGTTCTTTTTAAGAGATTCGTCCAACCAGGAAGTTGTGCCTGTTACAGGAAATGAAAAAATATTAATTTCGGGATAGGAATAGGTATCGGAATTAGGGTCTTCCACTCCTACTTCAATCACGTTTTTCTTCGGATTATAATAAACAAATTTCGCCTTGAAATTATGCTTTATTAGGTCTATAAAGTCCTCTGAAAGCACTTTATTACTTAAACTTTCCTTTAAATAACCTTTTATCAATGTTCTCATTGTTAAAAGGATTTCATTCTGATTGTAGTAGGTTGTCATAATTGGTCAACATTTGTTAAATTCAAGGTGATAAAAATAAAGCAACTCTATGTTTATCAGTTTTTTTTTATAAAAGGTTTAACTCGTTAACATAATTTATTTTAAATTTCAGGATATTTAGTCGGGAGATATAAAGTCATTTATTTTTAATGAACAGCTGTAACTTCCTAAACCACTCTTTATGAATCGGGTATATCAAAGATTCGATTCAAGCATCAGGGAATTTATTCCACTTACATAAAACCATAAAATAAAACACGTATGAACAAAATTTTAGTATGGTCTATAACCGCCGCAATGGCCGGTTTTTTATTTGGTTTTGATACCGTTGTAATTTCAGGGGCAGACAAACAATTACAGGAACTCTGGGGAACCTCTGATGCCTATCATGGAATCGTTGTTATGACCATGGCTTTATGGGGAACTGTGGCAGGAGCCATTCTTGGTGGAATCCCAACAAACCGTTTAGGGAGAAAAACCACCCTGATATGGATAGGGATATTTTATGTGATTTCTGCCCTGGGATCGGCTTTTGCAAACGACCCTGTTACTTTTGCCATTTTTAGATTTTTAGGGGGCGTGGGAGTAGGTGTTTCCACCATTGCCGCACCAACCTATGTTTCAGAGATTGCTCCTGCAAAAGACCGCGGACGTTTGGTTTCCCTGTATCAATTCAACATCGTTTTAGGGATATTGATTGCCTTTTTATCCAACTATCTTCTTAGAAATACCGGCGCAGAACCCTGGAGATGGATGTTGGGGGTTGAAGCGATTCCCGCCGTTTTGTATACCTTTTTTGTGTTTTTTGTGCCCAGAAGTCCACGTTGGCTAATCTCTAAGAAAAAGTATGAGGAGGCCGAAAAAGTGATGAAAATTATCAATCCTGATGAGGATATTAAGCAAAAAATGACGGAGATAAAGGAACAGTCGGAAGTAAAATTATCCGGGGAAAATATTTTTCTTCGCAAATACAGGTTTCCCCTTCTATTGGCCTTCCTAATCGCATTTTTTAATCAGTTATCCGGAATTAACGCATTTCTTTATTATGCTCCGCGTATATTTGAGGAGGCTGGTTTGGGAGTAAGCACAGCACTTTTAAGCAGCATTGGAATTGGAGTGGTAAACTTACTCTTCACCTTACTGGGGGTTTTCCTTATTGACAGACTCGGAAGAAAACAACTTATGCTCTTTGGCTCTATTGGATACATTATTTCCTTAGGACTGGTAGCAGCAGCATTTTTCTTTAATTGGGGCGGATTATGGATCCCGATTTTCCTATTCCTGTTTATTGCGTCCCACGCCATTGGCCAGGGAGCCGTAATTTGGGTATTTATATCTGAAATTTTCCCTAACCATTTAAGAGCTTCAGGACAATCCTTCGGAGCTTCTACCCACTGGGTTCTGGCAGCTATTATTCCGGCGCTTATTCCCTATCTTTTTTCCACGATTGGAGCAGGTTATGTCTTTGCCTTTTTCACTTTTATGATGTTCCTTCAGTTACTATTCGTCCTGTTTATAATGCCGGAAACCAAGGGAAAATCCCTGGAAGAACTGAGCGAAGAATTATCGTTTAAATAATTAAAAACCCTCAATGAGGGATTAAAAACTTCAGAAATGAAAAAAATCAAAATAATAATCATCCTTTCAGTAATTGGAATGTTGAGCATTTCTTCGTGTAAGAATAATGAAAAGCAGGAATCCGAAGCAACTGAAATTGATGAAGTATCCGGAGATGAGATCTTTCGGCCCAATTTCCATTTTACGCCTAAGGAAAACTGGATGAATGATCCTAACGGTATGTTCTACTTAAACGGCACCTACCATTTATTCTTTCAATATTATCCTGAAGGCAATGTTTGGGGTCCTATGCATTGGGGGCACGCAACAAGTAAAGATATGGTGACCTGGGAGGAATTGCCTATAGCCCTGGAACCGGATGAACTCGGCTATATTTTTTCCGGAAGTGCCGTAGTAGATGTTGATAACACCTCAGGTTTTGGAGATGGCACTACCCCGCCGGTTGTGGCAATATTTACTTACCACGACCCAAAAGGAGAAGCAGAAGGCAGGATAGATTACCAGTCTCAGGCTATTGCGTACAGCCTGGATGAAGGAAAAACCTGGACTAAATATGAAGCCAATCCTGTAATAGCCAATCCGGATATCAAGGATTTTCGTGATCCTAAAGTGATATGGGACGAACAACATCAACAATGGCTTATGGCTTTGGCCACTGTAGACAGAAACCTTTTTTATGGTTCGCCAAATTTAAAAGATTGGGAATTGCTTTCAGAATTTGGTGAAAGCACCGGCGCTCACGACGGAGTTTGGGAATGCCCGGACTTTTTCCCAATGCAGGTGGAGAATTCAGAGGAAATTAAATGGGTGCTCATTCAAAGTCTCAATCCAGGAGGATACAACGGTGGTTCCGGAACCCAGTATTTTGTTGGAGACTTTGATGGAAAAGAATTTAAGGTGGACCCCTCTATGGAAAACCTTCCTGAAAAACACGATCACTGGATAGATTATGGAAAAGATAATTATGCCGGGGTTACCTGGTCCAATATTCCTGAAAGTGATGGGCGGAAATTATTCATGGGCTGGATGTCCAACTGGTTATATGCACAGGAAGTCCCTACTGAAACCTGGAGAAGCGCGATGACAATCGCGAGGGAACTTAGCCTGAAAAAAGTTGATGATACCTACAGAATATTTTCCATGCCGGCAGAAGAACTCGATATCTACAAGGAGAATATATTTCAGAAGGAGAAACTTTTGGTGAGCAGTTCAGCGGAAATTGCTTCTGAAGCAGAAAAAGACCTTAGCAGGGCCGAACTGAAACTTAAAATTCCCAATCTTAAGCAAACGAACTATGAATTCAGCTTAAGCAATTCAGAAGGAGATAATTTAAAATTCGGTTATAATCATTCTGAAAAACAATTTTACATAAACAGGGAAGAGTCGGGAATCACAGATTTCAATGATGAATTTGCAGGAACTGTTTCCTATGCACCGCGCACTTCTACTTCGGAAACTTTATCGGTATTGATGATCCTGGACAGGACTTCCATTGAATTGTTTTATGATGATGGAGCAACCTTAATGACGGAGATTTTTTTTCCTAAGAAACCTTACACCTCATTTTCTGTAAAATCTGAAGGAGATTTTGAACTGAAAAATATAGAAATAAACCAGTTTAATTTTGAAAATAGCGATACAGATGGGAAAAATTAATGCCGTTTGCTTTGGAGAAGTTTTATGGGATGTATTTCCAGATCATAAAAAAATTGGAGGCGCTCCTTTGAATGTCGCCTTAAGGATGAATTCTTTAGGGATCGAAACCGCTGTTATAAGTCAGATTGGAAAGGATAAAAACGGAGAAGAAATCCGGGATTATTTAAAAAATTCAGGGATAATTGTTGATGCTGTTTCAGTCACTTCCAACTATCCCACGGGAGAAGTTCAGGTAATTTTAAATGAAAAAGGATCTGCATCCTACGAGATCAAACATCCGGCAGCCTGGGACAAAATAGAAGCTTCAAAAATAATGATGGACCTCACCAGGGAAACGGATGTATTTATCTTTGGAAGCCTGGTTTGCAGGGATGAAATCAGCAGAAATACCTTATTCGAATTACTGAGAACTGCAACCTACCGGGTTTTCGACATCAACCTCCGTCCGCCACATTATAAAAAAGAGGTGCTCGAACAGCTCCTGAAATCAGCAAATTTCATCAAATTCAATGATGATGAATTATTTGAAATTTCAGAAATGATGGGTTCTAAATTCAATTCCCTGGAGCAAAATATAAAGTTTATAGCTGAAACTTTCCACCCGGATACAATTTGCGTCACCAAAGGAAATCACGGAGCTGTGCTTTTTCACAATGAAAAATGGTATTATAACAGTGGATATAAAATTAAAGTAAAAGACACTGTTGGTGCCGGCGATTCCTTTCTGGCCTCATTAATCACAAAATTACTTCAGAAAGAAGAACCTCAAACCGCACTGGATTTTGCCTGTGCTATGGGAGCACTTGTTGCCGGAAGCAGTGGTGCAAATCCCGAGATCACCATTCTGCAAATTCAGGATTTTATGTTTCCGAAGTAATCCTTCTGCTATTTTTTCGTCTTAACCTTTGGAAAGCATAAACCAATAACCCGGATTAAATAAAGACAAAAAAAGCAGGATTTCTTTCAGTAAGAAGGATTGATGAATATCTTTATAAGGCTGGATTTTTTCCTGTATTTATTCAGCAAATCCATAAAATTTAACCGCCATGCAAAGCTTAAAGGATTACCACTATAAAAATGAATTCACTTCTGCTTTTCCAGGCGATGAAAGCGGAGATCTTTCTCCACGTCAAACTCCCGGCGCACTTTACAGCAAGGCGATTCCTACTCCTGTTTCAAAACCGGAATTATTGGCCTGGACAGAAACCCTGGCTGAAGAACTCGAAATTTCCTATCCTGAAGATGAAGATATCAAAATTCTTGCAGGAAATAAGGTCACGGCCCGTATGCATCCATACGCCGCCTGTTATGCCGGGCATCAATTTGGAAACTGGGCAGGACAATTGGGAGATGGCCGGGCTATAACTCTTGGAGAATGGGAACATAATGGAAAGCCTTATGAACTCCAGCTTAAAGGAGCGGGACCAACAGCCTATTCGCGAAGTGCAGATGGCAGGGCTGTCCTGAGATCTTCGGTAAGGGAATATTTGATAAGCGAAGCAATGCACCACCTGGGAGTTCCCACTACCCGTGCGTTAAGCCTTGTTACCACGGGGGATAAAATCCTTAGGGATATGTTTTACGATGGGAATGCGGCATATGAACAGGGTGCAGTTGTAATGAGGGTTTCAGAAAGCTTTTTGAGATTTGGAAATTTTGAGATCCTGGCTGCAAGAAAGGAAATAGAAAACCTTCAAAAACTTGTTCACTGGACCATTGAAAGATATTATCCACATATCACCGGAACGCAGAAAATAATCCCCTGGTTTAAAGAAGTGATTGAACGAACCGCGCAGTTAATTGTGGAATGGCACCGGGTTGGTTTTGTACATGGGGTTATGAATACCGATAATATGTCCATCCTGGGACAAACTATAGATTATGGACCATTCTCCTTTTTAGACGATTATGATCCGGGATTCACGCCAAACACCACCGATCTTCCCGGCAGGAGATATGCTTTTGGAAACCAACCCTCCGTTGGACTTTGGAACCTCCGCCGACTTGCAACGGCCCTCAATCCTCTTTTTGAAGATTCCGCCGAACTGGAAGAAGCCCTTAATACTTATGAAGATATCTTTTGGAATAAGTATTATAAAATGATGGGTAACAAACTCGGCCTGGATGAAGTAAAAAAAGAGGACAAAATGCTGATCTCTGATCTTGAAGAAATTCTGGCTAAAATTAAACCAGATATGACAATCTTCTATCAGCTGCTTATGGATACTCCGGAAGACCTTTCCGAAGTAGAACAGCTAATGCAGCATTTTGGGGAATGCTTTTATACGGAACCGCAAGCTGAAATGAAAACCACACTTCTGGCATTGCTAAAAACCTATTCTGTAAGGCGGAAAACAAATAAAATAAGTGTTTCAGAGACGAAGGAGTTGATGCGGAAAACCAATCCCAGGTTTATTCTTCGGAATTATTTACTGCATCAGGCCATTGAAGAACTGGAGCAGGGAAAGAACGAATTATTTGAAAAACTGCGAACTGCGCTGAAGGATCCTTATTCAAATAAATTTGATGAATTTCTGAAAAAACGCCCGGATTGGGCTACCAAAAAAGCCGGTTGTTCCATGCTTAGCTGTAGCTCCTAAGGAGCAAAATAAAATTTATTTTGTATATTTAAAGAACGCATTTTTACTAACCCGTTAAATCTTACTGGTATGAAAACGCACTTTAATCTTTTGCTGGCAACAGGATTATTATTCTTCATTTTTACCAACGACATCAATGCCCAGATCCTGCAAACTCAGGTAGAAATTATTGAAACCTATGGGGAGCCGTTTTCTTCAGGCATTTCCAGGCAGGGTGAGAAGTACCTTTTTTACAAAATACCCGTCAACACAGAAGCAAGCGGCACGTATAACCAGGGTTGGGTTCTTTACCTTAAAACCTTTAGTGACGGATCTGAGGTTTGCTATAAATTTAAGATCGTAGAACCAAAATCAGAGACAAATTATAACATCACCTCATTTAACAGAGATCTTGTACAAACCGATGATATGAAGTGGAAGGATCATGCAAGGGGAATTACGTACACGATAAAAGAAGTTAAAGGCGTTTCCCTGATCACTGCCGAGTATGACAACGAGGTGAACCTTGCCAAAGTTTATAAATTATAAACCCTGCCTGCCTCCCTTTTCCTCAAGTCCGCTTTAAATGGAATTTCATATTCCGAGTAAATTCACCTTCCCGTCCCTCCCTACTCTTCTCATTTTCATAATTGAATTACTTCCGGCCCTCAAAGCAATTACCTTTTTATAAGGCGAAATAACAAAATTTATTAGTTAGTCCAGACTGCATAAAGCCGGTCCCTGCGTTCCCTTATTATAAGTCTTCCCTAATTCTAAATTTCGGATTACAAATAGCATCAAAAAAGGTAACAGTGACGACTCTACAAAAACCGAATTAATGAAATCGTACAGAACCTACAAATTGGATAGTTCGTTGGGAGATAAAAACTCTCTTTCTCTTTTCTCAAAAGTGTTTTTCCACCTGATGAAAGGATCTTTATCCAACCATTCCATATGGTAAGCCAGCGTAACCATTTTTCGCAACCGCTGAATATGCTTCATAACGGTATTATGTTTCATCGCCTTCGGATGGCCTTTTGGATAATACGAATTAAGAAAATTCTCGAAATCACATAGAAACTTATAATCCAGTTCTTTAAGATATAAATCCGGAGTTTCACGTTCCTTATTAAGGAATTTAAAGATATAATTTTCTGTGATTCCATAATTTCTGATAGAACCCGCAGCGTGCGTGCTTGCTATCTTCTTGGAATGGTATTCAATAAGGTTTTGAAGAGATTTAGAATTCTCATCTTCTCCCAAGTAGTTAGCCTTAATTAACTGGGCAGTAACTTTCTTACCCTTTGAAGTTAATTCCTGATAACATTGAAAAAGTCGGGATTGTGCAGAATCCAGATGTAGATTTAATTGTTTTGCCTTAGCAGTGCTGCCCTTGGCTCTTCTTCTTTGGAAATCCCATAATTCAAGGGAAATTTCCCGTTTTAAACTAACAAGAACCCTTTTTTGGTTGACCGTAATTCTTGCATAAATAAGACCGTCGTTAATTTTTTCATTTTTTGGCTTTACCCAAAAATGTACTGAAAATGTGTTCGTAGTTCGCATTGCTGTCATCTTTAAATTAATAGTTAGATGAAGTCAAATCAACAATACAAATTCAAATATCAAATTACCCATAAATGTAACCTCAGGTTACATTTTAAAAATCAGGTATCCTTTTAGGTTACATTTTAATTAAATTTACATAAAATAAAAGGAATATCCAAAAACCTAAAAAACCGCGCTAATCCTAAGATTTGCGCGGTTTTGATGCTATTTGGTAATAGCTTTGGTGACCCCGGAGGGATTCAAACCCCCAACCCTCAGAGCCGAAATCTGATGCGCTATTCAGTTGCGCCACGGGGCCAAAAAATTCAATATTCAATATTCTCTTCTCTCTATTCTATTTTCTATATTCTCTATTCTAAACAAACCTAACTCAACTTCTTCTTTACTATCATCGAAATCGTCTTCCCATCTGCCTTACCTGTAAGTTCTGTGGAAGCGATGCCCATTACTTTACCCATATCCTTCATCCCCTCTGCACCAGTTCTTGCAATAATATCTTCAACTTTTGCTTCAACTTCAGCTTCACTAAGTTGTTCCGGCAGGAACAAACTTATTACAGCGGCCTGGTCAATTTCCGGTTGAGCAAGATCTTCTCTTCCCTGTTCTTTATAAATAACGGCGCTGTCTCTTCGCTGTTTTACCAGTTTCTGCAGCAATTTTAACTCTTCTTCCTCTGCCAAACCTTCCTTGGAAGCACTTTTTGTTTGAGCCAGTAAAAGCTCGCTTTTAATAGCACGTAATGCCTCCAGCTTTAAGGTATCTTTCGCACGCATAGCAGATTTCATCTCGGTCATTACTCGCTCCTGTAAACTCATAAGTCTTCTATTAATAAGGACTGCGAAGATAAAAATAAAACCCGAAATCCTTCAAAGAATTTCAGGTTTTATACCAAAAGGGAACCAGGGGGGTAGAAAATAAATTTAATCTACATTATCGTGAAGAAATGAATTATTGCTTCTAAATTTTAATTCGTCGTTATCTCCATTGCCCAAAGTAGTTCTGGACAGTTTTTCGTCTCCATGCCTGGAGTTTTCCAATTCTATTCCGGCTCGTTTATAGGCTGGTTGTTTTTCAATTTCATCCAGTTGCGCTGCATTGCTTCTAAATTTATAATTGAAATCTTTCATTTTTTTCCTTCTTTCTGCTGCTCTTTCTATTAAGCTTTCAGAAATTGGGTTGTCAAATGGGTCTCCACCCTGCTCTTTTGAAGGTTCCCCTTGAGTTTCAGGCGCAAGGGTTTTCTTTTCAAAAACAATATCCTCTTCTTCTTCAGCTTTCTTCGGTGCAGGTTTGGATTTTTTAAGCATTTGCTCCACTTCCATGTAATCATCTAAACTATATCGCTTAATGCCAGTAGAAGAATTTTCGGTAACTGGAATAATTTCAATAGGCTCATTGACTTCCATCTCCCTTGCAGTATCATTTAAATCATGAACCACTTTTTTACTCTGTGGCTGCTGAATTTTCTGAACCGGTTTCTGATTCTTCTGCTGATCCTGTGACGGGGTTTTCATTTCCTCTTTTTTACTTATCGGAAAATCAAAAGTGAACATAAATTGATCTTCGCTTTCTTCGGAATTTTCTTCAGAAGTCGAAGCTTCCTTATCCTGTACTCCTTCCGAAGTATCTGTAATTAGAAAATCATCTTCTGCTCCGTATTTCACATCCTCGTAGACCACGTCCATATTGCGGGCGCTGGGAGGAGTGCTTAAATCCTCTTTTACAGCCTGTACCTCATTTTCATCCTCTTCCTCCAGCGAATGGACTATTTTAGCTTTTGGAGCCGGTTGTTTTATTTCTTTTGAAGAACCTGCATTGGGATTGTATTTTTGACCAAAATTATGCTCTGCCCGTTGCTCATCTTCCAGGGTATGGATGATCTTTTTGGTTTCGGTATTTACTATCTCATTCTGTGTCTCCACATTAAATCCCGTAGCGATAATAGTTACCGCGATAGAATCTTCCAAACTTTCGTCTTCCCCAACCCCCATAATGATGTTTGCACTATGACCGGCTTCCTGCTGAATATGGTCGTTGATTTCACCTATTTCGTCAATTGTGATCTCTTCTCCTCCTGAAACGATTAGCAGTAATACGTTCTTGGCGCCTTGGATCTTATTATCGTTCAATAAAGGGGAATCCAGTGCTTTGGAAATAGCATCGCTCGCACGGCTGGCACCTGAAGCGGTTGCAGATCCCATAATGGCGGTTCCGCTATTGCTCAATACGGTTTTAGCATCCCGTAAATCGATGTTTTGCGTATAGTGATGCGTTATAACCTCCGCAATTCCGCGCGAAGCGGTTGCCAAAACCTCATCGGCCTTGGAAAAACCTGCCTTAAAACCGAGGTTCCCGTAGACTTCCCTAAGTTTATTGTTGTTGATCACAATAAGGGAATCTACCTGCGCCCGAAGTTTTTCAACCCCAATTTGCGCCTGCTCATTCCTCATTTTACCCTCAAACTGAAAAGGAATGGTAACAATCCCTACCGTGAGAATATCCATTTCCCTTGCCTGTTTGGCAATGATTGGTGCAGCTCCAGTTCCGGTACCACCTCCCATTCCGGCCGTAATAAATACCATTTTGGTATTGGTATCCAGCATTCGTTTGATCTCGTCAAAACTTTCAATTGCTGCCTGCTCCCCAACATCGGGGTTGGCTCCTGCTCCTAATCCTTCAGTAAGGCTTACACCCAGCTGAATTTTGTTAGGAACCATACTGTTGTCCAAGGCCTGGGCATCGGTGTTGCAAATAACGAAATCTACCCCTTTAATTCCTTGCTGGAACATGTGGTTAATTGCGTTGCTTCCGCCACCGCCTACGCCAATGACCTTAATTACGTTCGATTGGTTTTTCGGTAAATCGAATGCGATGTTTTCGAATTCTGTACTGCTCATAAATCCTGATTTACTGGTTCTATATTTCTTGCTCTCTTATTCTGCATTGTCTAAAAAATCTTTAAACTTCTCTGCCCATTTATCAAAAATGCTCTTTCTAAAGGGCTTCTGTTTTTTCTCGTCACTGTTTTGATCTCCTTCCTCCATCTCCTCCATTTGAGGATCAATTTCCGATGATTTGTCAGGCTCTTTAAATTTCACCTGTTCCTGAAACTGTGACTTTTTATGTTCCAGGCTGTTCAGCACCAAACCTACGGCTGTCGCATATAGCGGGCTCGTGGTTTCTGTATCACTGTTCCCGGCTAAATGCTCGTTTGGATATCCTATCCTGGTATCCATTCCCGTAATATATTCTGCCAGTTGCTTTAAATGCTTCAGCTGTGCACCCCCACCGGTGATCACCATTCCGGCTATCAACTTTTTCTTTTGCTCTTCGTGTCCGTAATTCTTGATCTCGAGAAACACCTGCTCTATGATCTCCACCACGCGTGCATGAATCACCTTTGAAAGGTTTTTAAGGGTGATCTCCTTAGGCTCTCTTCCTCTTAATCCAGGAATAGAAACGATCTCATTTTCCTTATTTTCCCCAGGCCAGGCCGATCCGAATTTTATTTTCAGCAATTCTGCCTGCTTTTCAATGATGGAACATCCTTCCTTGATATCTTCTGTGATCACATTTCCCCCAAAGGGAATTACCGCTGTATGGCGAATGATCCCATCTTTAAAAATGGCAAGATCTGTTGTTCCGCCTCCTATATCGATCAGGGCTACACCGGCTTCCTTTTCTTCCTGACTTAAAACCGCATTTGCTGAAGCTAAAGGCTCCAGGGTCACTGCAGAAAGTTCCAAACCTGCACTTTTTACACAACGGCCAATATTCCTTATCGAGGAAACCTGCCCAACTACAACGTGAAAATTGGCTTCCAGTCTCCCGCCATACATTCCTATGGGTTCCTTTATTTCTGCCTGTCCATCCACTTTAAATTCCTGTGGCAACACGTGTATAATTTCCTCTCCCGGAAGCATAACCAGTTTATGAACCTGGTTGCAAAGGGTGTGAATATCATCTGCATCTATCACCTCATCCGGATTTGGCCTGGTGATATAATCGCTGTGCTGCAAGCTCCGTATATGCTGCCCCGCTATCCCAACTACAACATCTTTTATTTTTAAACCAGAATCAGATTCTGCTTCCTGTATTGCGAGTTGTATAGATTGTATTGTTTGGGTAATGTTGTTCACCACCCCGCGGTGCACTCCCATACTTTTGGATTTTCCAATCCCAATGATCTCTACCTTTCCATATTCGTTCTTACGACCAATCATGGCCACTATCTTTGTGGTTCCTATATCCAGCCCTACTGCAATGTCGTTCTCTTCCATACCTTATTTTTTAGTGCAAACAACCTGATTTCCAAATTGTAGATCCACCATTTTGTAAGTACTTAATATTTCGTCTTTATGTGCTTTTTTATAAAAAGCTTTAAAATTGTTGAATTTATTTTCTATCCGTTCAATTTTTCCAAAAAAGAGGTCAAAATCCATTTTTCTAACCTCCAATTGATAAATACCGCCAGCCAACCTGCTAATTGCGGTGACGTTTTCCGTCAAAAACTCATCGGAACTTATATATTTTATCAATGGATACACCTCATTAAAATCGCTTTCAGAAACCCCCTTTAATACGGGAACCCTCGCTGAATAGTTTGGTGAAAGCGGCATTTTCTCACCAAGCCTGTCTATGTAAAAGGCTGGTTTACCGAGAACTCTGCCAATTGGTCGCCGCTGACTGATCCTTGTTTTTAAAGTCCCATTCAGGGTTATATACACCTCGGCATTTTCAATCATCGCGTGATTATTCAATATGGCTTCTACTCTATTCAAATCTAAAGTTTCTTTACCTACATTTTCAACAGCTAATTCATTTTGTATTAACAATTTATTAACCGCCTCCTCAGTAAGATACAGGTTCTCGGTTTGGGTAAATTGAACCTCCAAATGGGACAATTCCCTAATTTCATTTCGCTTTTCCGCAAACCCAAATAGGAACACAACAAGCCCTATTACGATTATTGCCTTTATGTAGTTATACTTAATTTTCATCCTTCAGCATTTTTTCCACTTCCAGCACCATTTCTCCAATATCCCCTGCACCCATCATCACAACGATCTCGCAACCGGCATTTTTTATTTCTTCGGAAAGCTGATCCCTGTTA
Organism: Gillisia xinjiangensis; assembly: GCF_046298265.1. Lineage (NCBI taxonomy): Bacteria > Pseudomonadati > Bacteroidota > Flavobacteriia > Flavobacteriales > Flavobacteriaceae > Gillisia > Gillisia xinjiangensis. Next base: position 50,606 of record NZ_JBKAHK010000001.1, read on the forward strand.
ACCAGTTTCTTGTCTTGATTTTTTATTTTACCCAATAACCATTCTGAAGTGATTCCTTCAACAGGAATTTCCCTGGCAGGATAAATGTCCAGCAACCTGATTTTATTGAATTTACTGAGACTTTCAGCAAAATCATCGGCAAAATCCCGTGTACGGCTATACAGATGTGGCTGAAAAATTGTCATAACTTTTTTCCCCGGATGCATTTCCCTAACGGCCTGGTGTACTGCGGAAATCTCGGTGGGATGGTGTGCATAATCATCGATTAAAACCAACTTATCTGTTTTGATTCGGTAGGAAAACCGCCGTTTTACCCCTTTGAAACTATATAAAGCCCCAGCGAGTTCACCGGTTGGGGAACCATAGTGAATAGCCATCGCAAGGGCTGTTATAGCATTCTGCAAATTATGTTTGCCGGGTAGATTGCATTGTAAATCTCTTAGTATAGACGTTGGAGTTTTTAAATCGAAATGATAGGCTCCGTCCTTTATTTTTATATTGATAGCGGTATAATCTGAATCATCATTGATACCAAGCGTAATGCCCGGAAGTTCCAATTCGCTTTGCAGGAATAAGGTGCCATTTTCCTGAACCAATGCAGCAAAATCCTTAAAGGATTTGGTCAATTCTTCTGCAGTGCCGTAAATATCCAAATGATCTGCATCCATGGATGTTATCGCGGCTATATTTGGCGATAAATTCAAAAAAGAGCGGTCAAATTCATCAGCCTCAACCACCATGACCTCATTTCCATTCAGAATGAGATTGCTTTGAATATCTTCACTTATACCTCCCAGAAAGGCGGTTACCTTAGCACCGGTTTCCTTCAGCAAATGACCTAAAATAGCAGTAGTTGTAGTTTTTCCATGAGTTCCGGCCACCGCAAGAGTAAAAATCCCTTTGGTGATCATCCCAAGTACAACTGCCCGTTTTTGTATCTCAAAGCTATTTTCAAGAAAATACCGATTCTGTTTGTGATCTTTAGGAATGGCCGGAGTATAAACAATAAGCGTACTTTCCTTGGCCATAAATTCCTTCGGAATTTCTTTTACTTCATCCACATAGTTCACCTTAACCCCTTCCGCTTCCAGACTTCTGGTAAGGGGAGACGGAGCTTTATCGTATCCGGCCACATTCCTGCCATTGGCATTGAAATATCGCGCCAGGGCACTCATTCCTATTCCGCCGATGCCGATAAAATAAAGGTTTTGTATGTGGTTTAAATCTTGCAAATTTTTATAATTTATTGTTTTATCAATTTTTCAACTTCATCTACAATTGCTGAAGTTGCATTTGGCAAAGCCAGTTTTTTTATATTTTCTGACAATTCCTGCTGCAGGTTTTCCGATTCCAACAAGGAAAGGATGGTGTCTTTAAATTTTTCAACAAGTTCCTCTTCCTTTAAAACCACCGCGGCTTTTTTATGCGCAACGGCCATCGCATTTTTTGTTTGATGATCTTCAGCTACATTCGGCGATGGAATAAAAAGCACAGGTTTCCCAACTATGCAAAGTTCTGAAACACTGCCGGCCCCGGCTCTGGAAATAATAACATCTGTCGCGGCATAGGCCAAATCCATTCTGTTTAAAAAAGCATGAGTTTGAACCAGATCATTTTCAAATTTTTTATATTCCTCGTAATAAAGAGAACCGGTTTGCCATATTAACTGCACATTCTTCTCTTTAAATAAAGGTTGAAAAGCCTCTATTAATTGGTTCACCCTTCTGGCTCCAAGACTTCCGCCTAACACCAGTATTGTTTTCTTATTTTCCTTCAGCTTAAAAAAGCTTTGTGCTACATTCCTTTTTTCAGAAATTCCAAGAATATCCTGCCGTACCGGATTTCCTGTTTTTTTGATCTTTCCGGCAGGAAAAAACCGCTCCAAATTGTCGTAAGCAGTGCAAATAACAGTTGCGTGTTTTCCCAACAACCTGTTTGTGATGCCCGGTAGAGAATTTTGCTCCTGAATAAGTGTAGGAATATTTTTGGAATTTGCAACTTTCAGTAAAGGACCACTTGCAAATCCACCAGTTCCTATCACAACATCGGGATTAAAATTCTTAAGTATTTCATTGGATTTCCATAGGCTGCTTGCCAGCTTTAATGGAAAACTCAGATTTTTCATGCTTAACTTCCGTTCAATTCCTGTGATCCATAATCCTTCGATCCTATAACCCGCCTGTGGAACTTTTTCCATTTCCATTCGGCCTTTTGCTCCCACAAAGAGAATTTCCGCACGTGGAAACCTTCGCACGAGCTCGTCGGCAATAGCGATGGCAGGATAGATATGGCCACCTGTCCCGCCTCCTGAAATTATTATTTTCAAATGCCCCTTCATATCGCTTCACTTAAAATATCCAGTGGATTTTCCTCTTCTTTTTCTTTTTCTTCTGAAAGTTTTTGCTCTTCTCTTTTTGAGCTTACACTCAACACAATTCCAAGGGCAAGGCAGGTCATCCAAATAGAAGTTCCACCGCTGCTTACCATTGGCAAAGTTTGTCCGGTAACCGGAAATAATTCTACAGCCACCGCCATATTTACCATCGCCTGAAAAACAATTGGTAACCCTACCCCCATCACCAGCAATTTTCCGAAGACACTATTGGCCTTTGTCGCCACAATCACAATTCTGAATAACAACAATAAGTATGCAGACATCACTCCAAAGCCGCCAATCAACCCCATTTCTTCCACGATAATTGCGAAAATAAAATCTGAAGACGACTGAGGCAGGAAGTTGCGCTGAATACTTTTTCCAATTCCCGCTCCGGCGATACCTCCCCGCGCAATTGCGATCTTGGCTTTCTCTATTTGATAATCGGCCTCTGTGTCTTCATCATTGGAAAAATTTTCGATTCTGCTGGTCCAGGTATCTACCCTGTTTGGCAGCAATCCGGGGAATGCTTTGGCTGTCAGCACAAAAATGCTAAGCAACAGCAACCCGGCTCCCACGATAACTCCTATGTATTTCAAGGGATAGCCTCCTAAAAACACCAAAGCGATCACCATTGTAAAAATGATGGCGGTTGTGGAAAAATTTGCCGGTAAGATCAATGCCAGCACCACAAAAACCGGCATCCACAAAGGCAGCAGGGTTTCGGTGAAAGTGACTGTTTTATCTTTTATCCTTGTTAAATACCTTGCCACATAGGTCATTAGCACTACCGATGCCAGAGTTGACGACTGAAAAGTGACACCCACCACCGGAATCTGTATCCAGCGGCTGGCATTGGAACCTTCTATAGTGGTTCCCTGGGCAATGGTATAAATAAGCAAAACAACTACTACCGGAAGCAGCAAAATAGACAAGCCCTTAAAATAATGATAAGGGATTTTATGTACGGCGAATAACAGGCAGAACCCCAGCAATAAATGGAAAAAATGAACTACCAGGTAATTGAAGGTGCTTCCATCTCCATATAAATAGGCAATATTACTACTTGAACTATACACCGGCAGAAATGAAAATATCGCCAACAATGCGGTGGTAGCCCAAATAACTTTATCTCCTTTTATATTTGCAAAGATGTTGTTCATTCGTATCCTTTAAACTGTTTTTTATATTATACTGACTATAAATTTCTTACTGCATCTTTAAACTGTCGACCGCGGTCCTCGTAATTCTCAAAAAGATCAAAACTCGCACAAGCCGGGGATAATAATACCACATTTCCCTTTTCGCCTATTTTATATGCTATTTTGATTGCCTCTTCCATGGACTGCGTTTCAACCATAATATCAACACAATTCCCAAAGGCTTCAAAAATCCTGGAATTATCTACTCCAAGACAAATAATTGCTTTCACCTTTTCATTTACCAGTGGCAATAATTCAGCATAATTATTTCCTTTGTCAACACCACCCACGATCCAAATAGTTTCAGATTCCATGCTCTCCAACGCGTAATAGGTTGCATTGATATTGGTTGCCTTAGAATCATTTATATAAAGCACATTGTTGATTTTAAGCACTTTTTCCAACCTGTGTTCCACAGCCTGAAAACCTTCCATGCTGGCACGGATAGTTTCTTTACGAATCCTTAATAAATTTGCTACTGTAGAAGCAGCCATCGCATTTTTGGTGTTGTGTTTCCCTTCAAGTGCTATTGATGATGTTGGCATAATAAATTGGGTGTTTAGGGTATTTATTTTAATATTATTATCTTCTAAATAAGCTCCTTTTTCCAGTTTCTTCTGAAGTGAAAAAGGCAATTTTTGAGCTCTTACTGAATGGGTCTTCATCCATTCTGAAATTATTGTATCGTCTGCATCGTAAATAAAAAAATCCTCTTCAGTCTGATTTTTTGTTATTCTGAATTTTGATGCTACATATTCATCAAGGTTGTAATTATACCTGTCCAGATGATCCGGGGTGATATTGGTTAAAACAGCGATATGTGGTTTAAAATCCACGGTCCCGTCCAGCTGAAAACTGCTTAATTCCAGCACATAAAAGTCAAAGTTCTCTTCGGCCACCTGTTTGGCAAAACTATCTCCTACATTCCCGGCGATTCCCGCAGAGATCCCGGCATTTTTCAAGATGTGGTGTATCCATTTAGTGGTGGTGGTTTTCCCGTTGCTTCCTGTAATGGCAATGATCTTTGCATCGGTATATTTCGAGGCAAATTCAATTTCTGAAACCACCGGAATACCCTTTGAGACCAGATTTTTTACTATGGGTGCAGCATCCGGAATTCCGGGGCTTTTCATAACGATATCCGCATCCAGAAGTTTAGACTCCGTATGTCCTCCTTCTTCCCACTCCACTTTTAACTCATCAAGGACAGCTTTGTATTTTTCCTTAATTTTTCCAAAATCCGACACAAACACCTCAAAACCTTCTTTTGAAGCCAAAATAGCCGTTCCCGCCCCGCTTTCGCCGGCTCCAAGAATTGCTATTTTTTGTTTGTGATTCATTTTATGTTTTATGTTTTGGATATTCTTTATTCTATCCTCTTTATTTCCAGTATGCTTTTTTAGCCAAGAATACACGAATATTTTTTTGTCTTTTTTTCTTGGCTCTTGGCTCTTGGCACTTGATTCCAATCTCAATTTTCACCAAAAAAAAGTCTATTCTCTATTCTCTTTACTCTATTTTCTCAAATCTCAAATCTACCCCTACCTCAGCTTCAAAGTCACCACCGTTACAATTGCAAGGAAAATCCCAACAATCCAGAATCGAACTACGATCTTGCTTTCATGATATCCCTGCTTCTGATAATGATGATGCACCGGAGCCATAAGAAATATGCGTCTTCCTTCCCCGTATTTTCGTTTAGTTATTTTAAACCACATTACCTGCAGTACTACAGAAAGGTTTTCTACCAGAAAAATTCCGCAGAGAATTGGGATTAGTAATTCCTTTCTGGTAGCAATAGCCAATACAGCGATAATTCCGCCAATTGTCAAACTACCGGTATCCCCCATAAAAACCTGGGCCGGATAGGTGTTATACCAAAGAAAACCTACCAGTGAACCTGCAAAAGCGGTTATAAAAATTGTCATTTCCCCGGAACGCGGGATATACATTATATTCAGATAGTCTGAAAATATGATGTTTCCCGAAACCCATGCGAAAATTCCCAGGGTTAGAGCAATAATCGCAGAAGAGCCGGCGGCCAGGCCATCGATTCCATCGGTAAGGTTTGCACCGTTTGAAACGGCAGTCACAATAAAGATCACGATAGGAATAAAAATAAGCCAGGCATAATTTTTAAGAGCAGGGTCTATCCAGGTAATCAGGCTGGCATAATCAAACTCGTTATTTTTCACAAACGGAATGGTAGTGGCTGTACTCTTTTGCTCTTTTCCTGTTGAAACCGCTTCATCTTCTATAACCATTTGATTTGTGAAAGCAGGAATATTGGTTTCCTCCTTTACCGTAATACCCGGATGAAAATACATAGTACCTCCCACAATAAGCCCTAAGCCTATTTGACCTATTACCTTAAATACCCCTTTAAGTCCCTCTTTATCTTTTTTAAATGTTTTAATGTAATCGTCTATAAATCCTATCGTTCCCATCCAAAGTGTGGTAATTATAAGCAGGATTACATAAATATTCTCCAGTTTTGCGAAAAGCAATACCGGGATTAGGGTTGAAATAATTATAATAATACCACCCATCGTTGGCGTTCCGGCCTTTTCACTTTGCCCCTTCAATCCAAGATCTCTAACGCTTTCCCCTACTTGTTTCTTCAACAGATAATTAATGATCTTTTTTCCAAAAATAGTAGATATTGCAAGCGACAAAATGATAGCCATAGCAGATCTGAAAGAAATAAATTCAAACAAACCAGCCCCGGGGAGGTTATAATTCTTATCTAAAAAATCAAATAAATAGTATAACATATCTTCTATCAATAATCCATTTTACCGGATCTTATTTATTTTTCAAGCTGGCTTAAAAAGCCGGTTACTATTTTTAAATCGTCAAAATCATTTCGCACTCCATGTATCTCCTGGTAGGTTTCATGTCCCTTTCCGGCGATGAGAATAATATCATTTGGTTTGGCCAGTTGACAGGCTGTTTTAATGGCCTGCCCTCTGTTAACAACAGTCATTGTTTTTTTGAAGTTCTGAGGTTCAACCCCTGCTTCCACTTCTTCCAGGATTTTTTCAGGATCTTCTGTTCGCGGATTGTCACTGGTAAAAATTACCCGGGTGCTTAACTCTGAAGCTATATGTCCCATAATGGGCCTTTTTGTCTTGTCCCTGTCTCCGCCGCAACCTACAACCGTTATCAATTCCTCGTTTTTTGTTCGGATGGAATTTATTGTTTCCAATACATTCTTAAGAGCATCGGGAGTATGCGCGTAATCTACAATTGCAGTGACCTTTTGTTTGGAGATCACATATTGAAACCTTCCGCTTACCGAATTTAATTCACTTATAAGACGAAGATTTTCCTGTGTTTCCAAGCCTAAAAGTTCCCCGACGGCATAAATGGCTAAAATGTTATAGGCATTAAAATTTCCTATAAGTTTTGACCATAGATCGTGTCCGTTCACTTTCAGCAATAAACCGCTAAATTGATTTTCCAGGATCTGCGCATTATAATCTGCATAGGATTTTAGGGCGTAGGTGTATTTTTTGGCTTTTGTATTCTGAAGCATTATCTCCCCGTTCTTATCATCTGCATTAACCAATGCAAAAGCAGAAGCCGGAAGCTGATCAAAAAATAATTTTTTCACATCCCTGTATTCCGCAAAGGTTTTATGATAGTCTAAATGATCATGGGAAAGGTTGGTAAAGATCCCGCCTGCAAACTGCAATCCGGTGGTTCTTTCCTGAGCAATTCCATGAGAACTAACCTCCATAAAGCAGTATTCAACGCCCTCGTTATTCATTTTCTTTAAATAAGAATTTATGCTCAGGGAATCGGGGGTGGTATGCGTTGCAGGATACGTGGTTTCCGCTATTTTAATATCAACTGTGGAAAGCAATCCTACTTTATAGCCTGCTTTAGTAAACAAATGATATAATAAAGTAGCGATGGTGGTTTTTCCATTGGTACCGGTTATTCCTATAAGTTTTAAATTTTCGGAAGGGTTGTCATAATAATTGGCAGCCATAAAAGCCAGTGCTTTTTGAGAATTTTCAACCTGAACATAGGTAACGCCATTTACAATATTCTTAGGCATCACTTCACAAATAATAGCCAAAGCTCCCTGATTAACCGCCTTTGAAATGTATTCATGCCCATCTGAAAGAGTTCCTCTCACGGCCACAAAAACATCGTTGAATTCCACTTTTCGGGAATCAAACTGGACCGCATGAATTTGAACTGAAGTTTGTCCAACAACAGCTTCCATTGAAACCTTATATAATATGTCTTTTAGTACTTTCAACTTAAACTAAGTGCTACTTTTTGATTATTCTTAATTTTTTCTCCCGGAGGAACCGACTGGTTTTTCACATTCCCGTTCCCTTTTATTTCCACCTGTAAGCCAAGGTTTTCCAGCAAGGAAATTGCATCCATAACCGGCATTCCCACAACATTTGGCATAAGTTTTTTTTCTTCCCTGGAGGCTGCAAAATATTTCTCAAAATCTTCAGAAATATCGGCATGATTTACTTCCAGCGATTCCAGTTCATCCTCTACCGGCGTATCTGTATAAATTTTTTGAGCGATTCTTTTAAAAACAGGTCCGCTAACATCTGCGCCATAATACCCGATACTGTTCTTGGGCTTATGGATAATTACGATACTGGTATACTTCGGATTTTCAGCAGGAAAATATCCTACAAAAGAAGAGATATAGCGCCTGTTCGAAGCCCAGTCATCCATCCAGTATTCGGTTTGTGCCGTTCCGGTTTTACCTGCCATTGAAAAATTAGGGGAGTACAAACTTTTTGCAGTACCGTGTTCAACCACATTTTTAAGCAATGCCTGAACCTTGTCGATAGTTTCCTTAGAGCAAATTGCAGGATTGATAATTTCCAGGTCGTTCCGAACAATGGTTTTATCCCATTCCTTGATCTCCTTAATAAATCTTGGTTTCACCATTACGCCGTCATTTGCAATGGCATTATAAAATGTGAGGGTTTGCAATGGAGTGATTTGGATACTTCCATATCCGTAAGCCATCCAGGGAAGGGAAATCGCCGACCATGTTTTATCTCCCGGACTTGGTATATACGGAGTCCCTTCTCCTTTTATAGAAATGCCGAGTTTTTGGTTAAGATTCATCCTGTTAAGACCATCTATGAATTTTTGAGGATTGTCCTTATAATTTTCATAGATAAGCTTTACGATCCCAACATTTGAAGAGACTTCAAACGCCTTCGCCGCCGTAATCTTTCCATACCCACCGTGTTTTGAATCCCTTACTTTACTCCTTCTTATGGTCATGATCCCATTTTCGGTATCTACCACAGTACTGGTATCTATCACTTTATCTTCCAGGGCAACAACCAAAGCCATCAGTTTAAATGTGGAACCAGGCTCGTGGGTTTCACCTACTGCATAATTCAGCTTTTCAAAATAAGTACCCTTGGAGGTTCTTCCCAAATTTGAAATAGCTTTAATCTCTCCGGTCTTGGTTTCCATAACCACCACAGTGCCGTGATCTGCCTCATATTTTTCCAACTGTGCCAACAATGCGTGATGTGCTATATCCTGAATATTAACATCTATGGTAGAAATAACATCATACCCATCTTTAGGCTCTACTTCATTATTATCACTAATAGGTTTCCACTGGCCTTTGGCAATTTTCTGCTTTAGCCGGTGCCCGTCTGTTCCCTGTAAAAAAGGACTAAAAGCCCCTTCAAGCCCCACACGGGTGGAATATCCCTGTTCATCTTTCCTGTCATAACCAACGGTTCTGGCAGCCATTCCTCCAAGAGGGTGCTCCCTAACTGTTCGTTGCTCTGTAATCATTCCTCCTTTATAAGTTCCCAGATTGAACATTGGAAAACTCTTCACTTTCAAATATTCTGAATAGCCCAAACCTTTTGCAATAAAAAGGTAGCGGTGTTTGTTCACCCTTGCAGTGCGCAGGGTTTGCGACCAATGGGATTGAGTTTTACCCAACATTGCTGCCAAACTTTTTGATAGTGCACCTATATTTTCTTCAAAATTTTTATCGGAAACAGTAACCGCATCAAAACGGATATCATACTTAGGGATAGAGGTCGCCATTAGATTCCCGTTCACATCATAAAGATTCCCCCTGTTGGCAGGAATGGTGAAATTTCTGAAGGTTCGTTCTTCTGCAAGCTGATTGTATTTATCACCTTCCACAAACTGAATGTTGAGCAACTGAATGGCTATAGCAACTGCAAACACAAACAGGATTCCTGCTACAAAATACAAACGGTTTAATATGTGCTTTTCGGTTGTTGCCACAGTTAGTCTTCAGTTATTTTGATTTTTATCTTGTATGGGGGCGTTTCAGAAGGCTTCACTCCCCTGTTCGACATTTTAGCGGTAAGGGTGGATTCCATCTTGAGTTTCATCAATTCCGATCTTTTTTCCACAAACTCACTTCGCAACTCCCGCACTTCATTATTTAATTTGGCAATTGAATGCACTTTACGCTCTGCGCTATGAGAAAAGGCGATCATCACAATAGCCAAAAAGGTGCAGAAAACTATAAACCGCCAATTCTTAAAAGCATCATTGCTTATAAGAAAATTCGCTTTTAATATCCCGTAGATCCCTTTTTTCATTTCCCTTTTATTTCTTGTTCAGAAAAAAATCCAATCGACAATTTAAGCTTACAGCTTTTTAGCAATTCGAAGTTTAGCACTCCTTGCCCTGTTATTTCTATATATTTCTTCAGCAGTAGGGACAATAAGTCCGCCCACTTTTTTAAATGGAACCGATATATTTCCGAAGAAATCCTTTTCCGGTTCGCCTTCAAAAAGACCACTTCTTATGTACCTTTTCACCAGCCTGTCTTCCAAAGAATGGTAGGAAATAAGACTCAACCTTCCTCCCTTTTTTATAAGCTCCTCGGTTTGCAGTAAAAACTCTTTTAAAGCTTCAATTTCCTGATTAACCTCAATCCTGATAGCCTGATATATTTGAGCCAGTATTTTATGTTCCTTCTCCTTGAATAATATAGGCCGAAGGATTTCATTCAATTGTTCACTGCTTTCTATAGGAGCTTCTGTTCTTGCTTTTACGATTTCTGAAGCTAACCTTGGAGCATTCCGCAAATCGGCATACTCATAAAACAGCTTTTTTAAATGTTCCTCGTCGTATTCATTGATCACCTCATAGGCACTCAGGCTGCTTTTTTGATTCATCCTCATATCCAGTTTAGCTTCAAAACGTGTAGAAAAACCGCGTTCTGCCACATTAAACTGATGCGAAGAAACCCCAAAATCGCCTAAAATTCCGTCAACTTCCTTTACTCCGTAAAATCTTAAAAAGCGTTTTATGAATCTGAAATTTTCATTTATAAGCGTAAACCTGGGGTCATCAATTTTATTTTCAAGCGCATCAAGATCCTGATCGAAGGCGTAGAGCTTTCCCTTTTCACCCAATTTGCTAAGGATCAACTTAGAATGACCACCGCCACCAAAAGTGACATCCACATAAACACCGTCCGGTTTTATGTTTAGCCCATCTACAGACTCCTCAAGCAATACGGGGTTATGATATTCCATCTGATTCATCATTTCCCATGACGTCTTCGGCCAGATCGGCAAAATCATCGGCCGCAGCGTCTAGGGCATTTTCATATTTATCTTTATCCCAAATCTCTATAATGTTGATTGCCGAAGACAAAACAATCTCCTTATCAATTTCAGCAAAACCTACAAGGTCTTTTGGGATCAATAACCTTCCGTTGGCATCAACTTCCACGGTTTTTACACCTGCAGTAAACCTCCGGATGAAATCATTATTTTTCTTTTTGAAACGGTTCAACCCATTCACTTTTTGCATAAGCTTATTCCACTCTTCCATTGGATAGAGTTCCAGACATGGCTGAAAAACAGAGCGTTTCAACACAAAACCATCCTGCAAAAGTGGGGACAATTGCTTTTTTAATGCTGAAGGAACCATCAAGCGGCCCTTAGCATCAACTTTACATTCGTATGTCCCTATCAGGTTTACCACTTCATTTCTTTAAGTATCAAATATATTGAAATTATTACCACTTTCTACCACTTTCTACCACTTTGTTGATAAGTTTCTCCACCTACTTGACTGAAACACTACTAAATAGCGCTAGTTCATTAGATTTCAGCACCTTGGTTTCTGCAGAAGAAAATTTGACTTTTTTTTCAATAATATATCCTGTTTTCAATATAAAAGCTTTGGTTGCAAGAAGAATGGATTATGTAAAAAATGATTATACTTGTGCTTAAATCGCTATATTTGCGATTGCAAAACCGCAAAGGGCATAAATGGAAAATAATTTACAAAAAGAAGGAAAGTTCACATACCTTGAAAAAGGGGAAGGCCCTCCAATAGTTATCTTACATGGACTCATGGGCGGATTGAGTAATTTCGATGGAGTGGTAGATTACTTTCCGAAAAATGGATATAAAGTTATCATCCCGGAATTGCCATTATACAGCATGACGCTGCTGCAAACAAGTGTTCAAACATTTGCGAAATACCTTAAAGATTTTTTAAAGTTTAAGGGATATAAGGATGTTATCTTGCTTGGGAATTCCCTTGGCGGACACATCGCATTGCTAGGAACCAAAATGTACCCTGAACTTGTAAAAGGATTGGTGATTACAGGAAGTTCTGGCTTATACGAAAATGCGATGGGCGAAAGTTACCCCCGCCGCGGAGACTACGAATTTATCAAGAAAAAAGCTCAGAATGTCTTTTATGATCCCGCAACTGCAACCAAGGAAATAGTAGATGAAGTGTATGTTACCGTAAGCGACCGGAACAAATTGATCAAAACCCTGGCTATTGCCAAAAGCGCGATCCGCCATAATATGGCAAAGGACCTTCCTAAAATGAAAACACCTACCTGCATTATTTGGGGTAGAAATGACAATGTTACACCTCCTGAAGTCGCTGAGGATTTTGATAAATTGTTACCGGATTCCGATCTTTTCTGGATCGATAAATGCGGACATGCAGCAATGATGGAACACCCGGATCATTTTAACGAATTACTTTACAACTGGTTACAAAAAAGAGGATTCTAAGACGTTACAAAATGAAAATAAAATCTTCTGAATTTGTTATAAGCAACAGCGAAGTAAGCAAATGTCCAAACAGCAAACTTCCCGAATATGCATTTATTGGACGTAGCAATGTTGGGAAATCCTCCCTTATCAACATGCTTACCGCACGTAAAAGCTTAGCAAAAACATCGGGCAGACCAGGAAAAACTCAACTAATAAATCATTTTTTGATCAATGGGGATTGGCATTTGGTAGATCTTCCGGGATATGGGTATGCCAGGGTTTCCAAATCCATAAAGAACACATTTCAAAAATTTATAACTGCATATTTTGAAAAAAGAGAACAAATGCTGTGTGCGTTTGTTTTAATAGACAGCCGGCATAATGCCCAGCAAATAGACCTGGAATTCATGCAATGGCTTGGCGAACATGCTATCCCCTTTTGCATTATATTTACCAAAGCTGATAAACTCAAGCCGAAAGCTTTGGGACGCAATATTGAAGCCTACAAAAACAAAATGCTGGAATTCTGGGAGGAAATGCCAAAGCATTTTATCACTTCAGCAGAAAATGGTGTTGGTAGAGAAGAAGTTCTTGAATACATTGAAAACCTCAACAATCAATTTATAAAGTAGTTTTACCCTTACTTTTTCTACGCAAAAAAATCACGGCAATTAGAATTCTCCAAAATCATTTATTTTGATTTTGGATGCCCCAATATTGTATTAATGAGAGATAAATTTTGAATTTAAAAAAACAAAAAAACTGTCGGAAAGATAATTTTCCGACAGTTTTTTTGTAATAAAATCAAGATTGATAAAACCTATAATTCCGCAACGTGTTTTGCAAGTTTAGATTTTAGGTTAGAAGCCTTATTTTCATGGATAATGTTCTTCTTAGCCAATTTATCGATCATAGATACAACAGATGGATAAAGTGTTTCAGCTTCTTTCTTATCGGCCTCACGCAATTTTTTGATCGCGTTTCTGGTTGTTTTATGCTGGTAGCGGTTACGTAGACGTTTTACGTCATTGCTACGGATTCTTTTTAACGCTGACTTATGATTTGCCATTACAAATAATTTAATTAAATTTTTTAAAGTAGTCCGTAGGGGAATCGAACCCCTGTTACATGGATGAAAACCATGCGTCCTAACCCCTAGACGAACGGACCATTATCGTTACAAAAAGGAGCCTGCCTTCCGGCAGACACACTTGCCTCTCAACAAGCTGTTGCAATCTAAAATTGCTATCGTAGTCCGTAGGGGAATCGAACCCCTGTTACATGGATGAAAACCATGCGTCCTAACCCCTAGACGAACGGACCATTTTTTCTTTAACGCGGATGCAAAAATACAACTATTTTTTAATGCCGCAAATGTTGATCTATCTTTTTCTGAAAAAAATGCAAATTAGATAAAACCTCACTTTTTTGATTCTCACACGAATAATTCAAAACAACTTTAAACGCCTAATTATTAGCCTTTCCGAAGTGCCAGAAACAAATTCACTTAATTTACAGCCGCTTTGTTTTTTTTTAAGGAAGCTGAAAAATCCTGAATACCACTTTCAGTAAAAAATAGTGGCTCTCACGAAAAATCACTTTGCTTTCTTTATAGACCTTAATAAGCCTTTGCAAAAAGAACTCTTTGAGAGGAAGGATTTCCTGTTAGAATGCATTTCCCATCTTCCATTTTGCCATCCATTGGAATTAGCCTTATGGTAGCTTTTGTTTTGTCTTTAATCTTCAGCTCGGTTTCCGAAGTCCCGTCCCAGTGCGCGGAGATAAATCCACCTTTAGTTTCCAAAACCTCTTTAAATTCCTCAAAATTATCAACTTCAGTAATATGGGAATCCCTGTAATTCTTTGCTCTCTCAAACAGGTTTTCCTGGATCTCTATCATTAAACCCTTCACTTTATCCAAAACCATATCCTGAGGGACGATCTCTTTGCTTAAGGTATCTCTTCTGGCGAGCTCTACGCTGCCCTTTTCCAAATCCTTGGGTCCTATTGCGATTCTTACCGGAACGCCCTGTAATTCATACTGCGCGAATTTCCAGCCCGGTTTATACGTGTCCCGATTATCAAATTTTACCGAAATTCCGGCTTCCCTTAGTTTTCCTGCCATTTCATTTGCCACAACCGAGATTAGCTCCAACTGCTCTTCCCCTTTATAAATGGGAACTATAACCACCTGAACAGGAGCTAATTTAGGAGGTAAAACCAACCCCTGGTCATCACTATGCGTCATGATAAGAGCACCAATCAATCTGGTTGAAACACCCCAGGAAGTAGCCCATACATATTCCTGCTTCCCTTCTTTTGAGGTGAATTTCACATCAAAGGCTTTCGCGAAATTCTGACCCAAAAAGTGGGATGTTCCGGCCTGCAGCGCTTTTCCATCCTGCATAAGTGCTTCTATACAATAGGTTTCCAGGGCTCCTGCAAAGCGTTCATTTTCTGATTTGATTCCTTTTATAACCGGGATGGCCATAAAATTTTCGACAAATTCAGCATAAATATCATTCATTTGTTCGGCTTCTGCTAGAGCTTCCGCCTTGGTTTCATGTGCGGTATGTCCCTCCTGCCATAAAAATTCAGCAGTCCTAAGGAACAATCTTGTACGCATTTCCCAACGAACAACATTTGCCCATTGATTGATAAGGATAGGCAAATCCCTGTAAGATTGAACCCAGCCCTTGTAGGTATTCCATATAATCGCTTCAGAAGTAGGCCTAACAATTAGCTCTTCCTCCAGCTTTGCTTCCGGATCGACGATGAGTTTGGATGGATTATCGGGATCTGTTTTAAGCCTGTAATGAGTTACTACCGCACATTCTTTGGCAAATCCTTCTGCATTTTTTTCTTCAGCTTCAAAAAGACTCTTGGGAACAAAAAGAGGGAAATAGGCATTTTGGTGCCCTGTTGCCTTAAACATTCTGTCTAATTCAGCCTGCATTTTCTCCCAGATGGCGTATCCGTAGGGTTTTATAACCATACATCCACGTACAGCCGAATTCTCGGCCAAATCTGCTGTTACTACTAATTCATTATACCATCGGGAATAGTCTTCCTTGCGGGTAGTTATTTTCTTACTCATATTCTATATATTGGCATAAATATTGCGACTTTTAACAATGTTGTGCTATGTTAAAGGTGCAACTGGTTAGCGCAAAACTAACTATTTTTGTAATGTTCAACAATAAAAAACACAGCTAATGAAACTTTCTAATATTAAATTAAAGAAGATACTTTTTTTCATAGCTCCTGTGTCTTTTCTTTTGTTGGCATCTTGCGGCTCCTACGAGTATTCCGGTTATGAAAGCGACGGGATTTATGGAGAGACCAATCGTGTCTATCAGGAGCATGAACAATATGCAACCCAAGACAGCAACAGTAGTTATTACAAGAATTTATTTTCAGAAGAAGCTGCACTTTATGGCGAGGTATTAGGTGAAGGTGCCATATTTACAGATGTTGAAGGATATAGCTCAACCGGAGACTATGATCCTTCTAATGCCAATCAATCCAATTATCAGGGCGGTAATGCTCCCTGGGGTGAGGATCCAGACCAATACACAATCAATTTTTATAATTCAGGATTTTATAGCGGTTTTTACAATCCCTATTGGGGAGGAGGAATTTATGCTTTTGATCCTTATTGGGGACCTGCCTATTACGGCCCCGGATTTTATGGACCAGGTTATTGGGGTCCCTGGGGCATAGGAAGCAGAGGTTTCTACCGCGGTCATTTTGGATTTGGATTTGGATTTGCTGTTCACCCATTTATTTATGGTGGATATGGCTATTACAATCCCTATAACTTCCACGGATACAGATACTCAAATTACAGGAATAATATCGCATATAACACTGGTAGAAGAAATTCTGTTTCTAACTTCAGAAATAACAGGGTTGAAAATTTAAGAAATGCAACCTCTTTAAGTGACAGGGGAAGAAGCTCCAGTTATTCAAGGAGTATTCGGAATTTGAGAAATTCAAATGATGATTATGGAATTTCCAGAAGAACCTACTCCAGAGAATATCAAACCAGATCGAACACAAACAGTCCCTACAGCACAAATAGATCACGGACAATCAACAGATCATCCCAAAATCAAAATAGCGGAACCTATTCAAGGTCATCAAATTCCAACAGAAGTTCCGGTACAGTGAGAAGAACTACTCCGGCCAGAAGTTCTTCCGGAACAGTGAGAAGTTCCAGCAATACCAGCAGAAGTTCCGGCACCACCAGATCATCTTCTGGAGGAAGTTCTAACAGAGGAAGGGGAAACTAAAGTAAGATTTAAAAGCAATTCATCATTTTATGAAACATCCCTTAGAAGAAAATTTCTTACAAAGGAAAATGATTTTATGGATGTTTCTCCCGATATCGGGAGTCTGCTAAAACAATATGAAAACATATGAAAAAGCTATATACCTTAGTCATAGCCTTATTGGCTGTGACTTTTTCACAGGCACAGGATATCACTGATGCTATCCGATATTCTTCAGAAGAACTTACGGGAACCGCAAGATTTAGAGCTATGAGTGGTGCTTTTGGAGCATTGGGAGGAGATCTTTCTTCCCTGAATATAAATCCTGCAGGATCGGCTGTTTTTTTGAACAGTTTCGCTACCGTTACCCTCAACCACAATCAACGAAATAACGACACCCGATATTTTAGCGGAACTACTTCCAATGAAAATTCAGGTATTAATTTTGACCAGGCAGGAGCTGTTTTGGTTTTTAACAGCAGAGATCCTGAAAATAAGTGGGGAAAATTCACCTTAGGAGTTAACTACGCTCAAACTAACAATTTCGATGATAATTACGTCGCACGTGGAACAAGTTCCAGCTCAATTGACCAATATTTTTTAGGTTATGCAGATGGAATTCCACTGGAATTTCTTGATATCCTGCCAAATGAAACCCCAACCGACCTTTATCGTTTTTTGGGTGAAAACCAGGGGTTTGGCGCACAACAGGCATTTTTAGGATATCAGGGCTTTATCCTGAATCCTGTTTCCGAAGATTTAGATAACACCCAATATACTTCAGCAATAGGATCGGGCACTTTTAATCAGGAATATTCACTTGCTTCCACAGGATTAAACGGGAAATTCACATTTAACTTTGCGTCAGAATTTAATGATTTCCTCTATTTGGGAGCCAATCTAAATTCCCACTTTTTAAATTACGATCGGGGAACACGACTTATTGAAACAAACAATAACTCCGGAAGCGAAACGAATGAAGTTATTTTTACCAATAATCTAAGCACTACCGGAAATGGATTTTCTTTCCAACTGGGAAGCATTGCTAAATTAAATGAAACCTTTAGGGTAGGTCTTTCCTATGAATCCCCAACCTGGTTTACAATTTCTGAACAAACAACCCAACGTCTGGAGACATTTAGAAATCAATTAAATGAAAGAAATGTGGTAAATCCTAATGTGGTAAATATATATCCTGATTATAAATTAAAAACCCCTGGAAAAATAACCGGAAGTTTAGCAGTTTTATTTGGTACAACCGGACTTATAAGTCTCGACTACTCCTATAAGGACTATTCCAGTACAGAATTACGACCAACCGGCGATCCGGAATTCATGTTTCAAAACAATTTGATCTCTAATGAATTAAAGGCTGCATCTATCTATAGAATTGGTGGAGAATACAGATTGGAGAACTGGAGCTTAAGAGGAGGCTACCGCTTTGAAGAAAGCCCATATGAAAATGAAACAACCCTTGGCGATTTAAATGGCTATTCTCTTGGTTTAGGATATAATTTTGGAAATATTAAAATAGACCTGGCTTATGATAACTCTTCAAGAACAGATAACCCTCAATTATACCAGGTAGGTTTAACAAACACAGCAAATATAGAAAGGGATTTTTCCAATGTTATTCTCTCCCTAAGTTTTGGAATTTAAAAATTAAAATAGCCCGGATTTCAACGAAATCCGGGCTTATCGTATTAAGCTGAAATTCCCGCTATATTCTCTAATTGCACCAGAATCGGGATCCTTATATTCTATAAGAAACCAATAATCATCTGCTGCCATTGCCTTCCCGTTAAAATTTCCATCCCAACCGCCGGAAGAAGGGTTGAGCTGTTTCAACAGTTTTCCGAAACGATCAAAAATAAACACTTTTGAAATGGTACCGGAATCATTTACAACATTCCAGGTATCGTTAAATCCATCAGAATTTGGAGTGAAAAACCTGGGGTACCCAATAAGCCTGAATTTTTGAGAGGTGGCATTCCCACACCCATTGATCTCCCGTGCAGAAATTGAATGGTTTCCCGGGGCAACATTATTAAAAACCGGATCCGTTTGCCAGGATCCATTATCAAGCTGATATTCAAATGAAGTTTCATCTCCCAATCCGCTAATAGCATTTCCGCTAACAATAAAACCATTTTCAAAATCGCTCCCCTCAATTTGAACCAAAATTTCCAGAGGAGGTGAAAATAATTTTAATTCTGTAGAAAACTCCTCCATACAACCTGTAACCAGATCGGTGATTTTCACCAAAATATTTCGTTCAGAAGGCACCTCATCGATCCTATAAACAGCATTCTGAATTCCATCCCCATCAGGATCGTTAAAGGGAGTCCATTCATAGGAATAATTGGAACCAAGATCTTCCCCAATTGTTGTTGAACCAACCAGGTTTCCATTAACATCAATACATACAGCAATTATTTCCTCTATGTTAATAGGAATAGGAGCTTCAATTTGAAGTCCGAATTCAACCGGAAGGGAGGTACACCCGGAGTTTAAACTGGTGATTGTTGCAATAATTTTCTTCCCATCCCCACTTTCAAAAGCATTTGGAGCAGTAATTGGCGAGTCACCTTCAAAATCGGTTTGGGATGCATAAAAGTTAAGTGAAAAATCCGCTCCAGTATTCAGATAAATTTCAAGTAATTCATCCCTTGCCGAATTCAGATTAAAAAAAGCTGCATTTTCACTATCACAAATCTGTAAATCATCTGGAATTGTAGCTACCGGCAAATCAAAAAATTCAATCAAAACTTCATCCTCCATTTCTGTGCCTGTAATCTCATTGATGGTTATCACCTTATATAAACCTGTTTCAGTTACGGTATAATTATCCTGGGATTCATTCGGAATTAGTTTGAAAGCACCCGAAGTATCATCAAAAACATACCATTCATAAAGATTGGCGATCACATTTTGGGCAATAAGCTCAACCGTTTCATTTTCACAAACTTTTTGGTCGTTCCCTAAAATATTCACAATAGAGCAATCTGTTTCCCCGGCGGAAGGACTGGAGGTATTGGTTTGTTGTAAACTTATATATCCGGCTGCTTCCGAAAAATTAGTTATTAAAACCACATAAATTTCTCCTCTTAAGGCATTATTAAGAGTAAATGTTTCTATTGCTGAAGGTGAGAAACTACAACTTACCGTATTTTGAGCTGTTAATGAGTTATTTCCACAAAATGCTTCATCCTCCTGGAAAGGACCCCAGGCGATAAAATCTACATCCAGAAGCGCTCCGGAACCATCGGGATTTACCGTTTGACGTATTTGGAAATCCAGGTTGCCGGGTTCTTCAATTTTCAAATAAAACCAGGCAGGAAAAGGTTGCGTTTCAAGGCAGCCATAATTAGGACCACTTTCTGCACTGGCAACATTGCCATTAACCCTACTCGAATTTTGAAAAACAAATTCTGTAGTTCCGGCACAAAATGGCTGAATACTCCCGCACCGATCCCCCTGAGAAAAAGAAATCCCGATACCTGAAAAAAAGCAGGCCATAGCGATAAAGAGAAAGCCAAAGTTTTTCATAAATTATAAAGATGCAAAATAAGGAATTCACCTCAATTTCAAGTACCTGGAATTACGTAATATTTGCTCATAACAGTATTAAATACCTATCTTTGCAAGCCATTTAAAAAGAATACGACTACAAAACAAAAATGTCCTATGAAGATAGATAAAATAGATGACGCCCTGGATGATGTTGGCGATGCTTTTATAAGTGCAAATACCAATACACCAATGCGAAAAGATGCTTTTGACAAAAGCGATGCAGAAAAAATTGAGATTATTCACGAGGATGTTAAAAATATTCTTATCACTTTAGGTTTGGACCTAACCGATGACAGCCTAAAAGGCACACCAAACAGGGTTGCCAAAATGTTTGTAAAGGAAATTTTTGGTGGGTTGAACCCAAAGCTAAAACCTAAAGCTTCCACTTTTGAAAACAAATACAAATATGGAGAAATGCTTGTAGAAAAAAATATTACGCTTTATTCTACCTGCGAGCACCATTTATTGCCAATAGTTGGAAAAGCACACGTAGGATATATTTCTAACGGTACTGTAATTGGCCTTTCTAAAATGAACCGTATCGTTGATTTTTATGCTAAAAGGCCTCAGGTTCAGGAACGACTTACGATGCAAATAGTTAAAGAATTACAGGAAGCCCTGGGTACAGAGGATGTGGCCTGCGTAATAGATGCCAAACACTTATGCGTTAACAGCAGAGGGATTAGGGATGTTGAAAGCAGTACGGTTACCAGTGAATATGGAGGTAAATTTAAAGATGCTGAAACAAGAAGGGATTTTCTGGATTATGTCAATCTGGAAACAAATTTCAATTAAAAACAAGAGTATTTCATGGCGCTTTTTAAAGAACAAAGCTTAAAGATCTACAATTCAATGTCGGGTGAAAAAGAGCTTTTCACCCCTATTACTGAAGGAAATGTAGGAATGTACGTTTGTGGACCCACGGTATACAGCAATGTACACCTGGGCAACTGCCGAACCTTTATTTCTTTTGACCTTGTATTCCGATATTTAAAGCATTTGGGTTATAAAGTGCGCTATGTAAGAAATATTACCGATGCCGGACATCTTGAAAACGACGCCGAAACCGGAGAAGACAGGATTGCAAAAAAAGCAAGACTCGAACATATTGAACCTATGGAGGTGGTACAACGTTACACCATAGATTTTCATAATATTCTTCAAAAGTTCAATAATTTACCCCCAAGCATTGAGCCTACAGCTACCGGCCATATTGTAGAGCAAATTGAAACCATCAAAAAGATCATTGAAAAAGGCCTTGCCTATGAAGTAAATGGATCGGTATATTTTGATGTTTTCAAATTCAATAAAGATCATCATTATGGCAAGTTAAGCGGAAGAGCGATAGAAGATATGATCGCCAATACCCGTGAATTACAGGCACAAAGCGATAAGAAAAATCCTCAGGATTTTGCTCTTTGGAAAAAGGCAGAACCGCAGCACATTATGAGATGGCCATCTCCATGGAGCGATGGGTTTCCTGGTTGGCATTTGGAATGTACTGTGATGAGCTCCAAATACCTGGGTGATGAATTTGATATTCACGGCGGAGGAATGGACTTAAAATTCCCTCATCATGAATGTGAGATCGCACAGGGAGAAGCTGCCACCGGAAAAAATCCGGTTCACTACTGGATGCATGCCAATATGCTTACCCTCAACGGTAAGAAAATGGCGAAAAGCACCGGGAACAACATTCTCCCGGAGGAGATTTTTACCGGAAAAAATGATAACCTCAGCAAAGCTTTCAGTCCTTCTGTAGCCCGATTTTTTATGTTACAGGCTCAATACAGAAGCATCCTCGATTTTTCCAATGATGCATTGCTGGCAAGTGAAAAAGGATTTAACCGATTGATGGATTCCTACCGAAGCATTGATCAACTCCCAACCTCTTCCACATCTTCGTTCTCTGTTTCTGAATGGAAACAAAAATGCTATGATGCAATGAACGATGATTTTAACAGTCCCGTATTGATAGCAACACTATTTGAAGCTGTGAAATTCATCAACTCGGTTAAAGAAGGCGAAGGAAAGATTACTGATGCAGATCAAGAATTACTGAAATCTTCCATGCAGGCCTTTATTTTTGATGTTCTGGGGTTATTGGATGTTGCCGTTGCCAATGAAAACAACAGCGAAAAATTATCAGGAACAGTGGAACTATTGATCAAATTAAGGGCAGAAGCCAGAAATAACAAGGATTTTGCAACCAGTGATCAAATTCGGGATCAATTGCTGGAAATAGGAATCCAACTGAAGGATGGTAAAGAAGGAACAACCTTTTCTGTGGATTAGATTAAATATATATAAAACAGGTATGTTAAAAAAATGGGCAACTTATCCATTTATACTTTTGGTGAAATTTTATCAAAAGGCAATTTCTCCATTAACTCCCGCAACCTGCCGTTATTCTCCTACCTGCTCACAATACAGCCTTACAGCCCTTCAAAAATATGGAGTTCTTAAAGGCGGCTGGATGAGTTTAAAACGCATATTCAGCTGCAATCCCTGGGGAGGTTCCGGATTTGATCCCGTTCCTTAAACACTCTTTTCAATATTCATTTTGTATTTATTCTAAAACGATGCAAATATGTATCTTTACCTATAATTTAAAATTAACTACATGCTTTTTAACGCAATTGTCTGGAGCCCGTCTGAAGGATTAGATCTGGGTTTTTTCACTTTACATTATTACAGTTTAATGTTTCTTATCGCCTTCGGCCTGGGTTGGTACATTATGAAAAGCATTTATGTTAAAGAAGGTGTTTCTATTGAAAAGCTTGATTCCCTTTTCATTTATACGGTCCTTGCAACCCTTATTGGAGCCAGACTTGGGCATGTGATATTTTATGACTGGGATTACTTCCAACACCATCTTCTTGAAATATTTTTACCCGTTCGTTTTGAGCCCGAATTTGAATTCACCGGATTCAGGGGTTTAGCAAGCCATGGAGCGGCCATAGGAATTATTATTGCGATGTATTTATATCGAAAAAAGGTATTGGACAAGCCAGTACTTTGGATACTGGACCGTGTTGTAATCCCGGTTGCCAGTGGAGCTATTTTTATTCGGATTGGAAATTTCATGAATTCTGAGATCATCGGAAAACCTACCAATAGTGACTACGGAGTAATTTTTGCCAATTTGGGAGAAGATTTTGCCCGCCATCCGGCACAACTTTATGAATCCTTTTGTTACATTTTAGTATTCCTGGCCTTATGGTTCATCTATTGGAAAACAGATAAAAAGGAAAAATTGGGTTACATTTTTGGACTTTTTCTTGTTTTATTATGGACGGTTCGGTTTTTTATTGAGTTCCTTAAAGAACCCCAGGGTCCAAATGAGATCGTGATGGGACTAAATACCGGGCAATGGCTTAGTATTCCATTTATCCTGGCAGGATTGTATTTTATGTACCGTCCCACAACAAGAAGACAGGTTTAATTTAGACCAAAAATATTTTAGCTGACTTTTTTTTTGAATTTTAACCGGAAGTCCAAATTGATTCTAAAAGACAAACTTTTATGAAAAAATCATCCAATTATTTCCTGGCATTTATAATTTCTGGTTTATTGTTTTCCTGTGGAGATGAAACCAAGGAATCCAGTATTGAAGTTCCCGAAATCGAATTCAAAAAAGAAGGAGAATTATATTTGCTTAAAATGCAAGACACTATTAAAAAAGTGGACATCGAAATTGCAGATACAAATTATGAAAGACAAACCGGGCTGATGTACCGGAAAGCTATGGAAGAAGATCAGGGCATGCTTTTTATTTACCCAAATGAAGCTCCCCGCAGCTTTTATATGAAAAACACCTACATCGCCCTCGATATTATATTTTATGACAAAGACAGCACTGCAGTAAGTTTTCAGGAGAATGCAAAACCATTGGACGAAACCTCACTGCCATCGGGAAAGCCCGCACAATTCATTCTGGAGCTCAATGCTGGAAAAGTAAAGGAATGGAATATTGAGCTGGGCGACAAAATAGATTTTAAATCGCTATAATAGGGTTCATTTTTAAATTCATCCGGAGGTTATTCCCCAATAATTTAATCGAAAAAAGCTAAAAGCCGCTCCTGGAAACAAGAACGGCTTTTAGCTTTTAATCTAACCGGTTGTTACTTTTACTACAAGGCTTGCTTAAAACACAATAATCAAACTCGGGATTAATCCCCTTTTGAATAAACAGCAACCAACAGAAATAAGAAAAGGCTGCCCAAATGGACAGCCTTTTCTTATGTTAAAATAGCAATTCTTATACGGCAGCTTCTTCTTCAGCTTCCTTCTTTTTCTCTTGTATTTTAGCTTTATCTGTAACACTATCAAACATAACAGGGGTTGCGATAAACAAGGATGAATAGGTTCCTACAAGAATACCAATGATCATCGCGAACATAAACCCACGTAAACTTTCCCCTCCAAAAGTGAAGATAGCAAGTAATACGATTAATGTGGTTAAAGATGTATTCAATGTCCTGCTTAAAGTACTGTTAAGAGCACTATCTATTGTTTTATCTAAAGGCCAGCTGGTATGTTCGTTAACAAATTCCCTTATCCTGTCAAATACAACCACGGTATCATTCAGTGAGTAACCAATTACCGTTAGTATCGCAGCGATAAATGCCTGGTTGATCTCCATGCTGAAAGGCATTAAATTATAGAATAATGAGAAAATCCCAAGTACTATAATCACATCATGAGCTACGGCTGCTACCGCACCAATACTAAATTGCCATTTTCTAAATCTCAATAAAATATAAAGGAAAACAACAACCAAAGATCCCAATACGGCCCAAAAGGAATCATTTTTAATATCATCGGCAATAGTTGGACCTACTTTCATAGACTGCATAATTCCAATAGAGCGTTCAGATGCACCTACCGTGAAATCATCATACGTGACATCTGCCGGTAAATAAGGTTGCAAAGCCTCATACAACATTTCCTGAATTTCAGTATCTACATCTTCTCCTTCGTCTTCAACTTTATACTTTGTAGTAATTTTCAGCTGATTGTTACCTCCAAAGGTTTTTGCTTCAGCACTACCAAAGACTGCTACAAGATCCTGTTCAACATCGGTAGAATTAACATTTTCAGCAAAACGAACCGTATAAGTTCTTCCTCCTACAAAATCTACACCCTCGTTTAATCCATTTACGAATAAAGAAACAACACTTATCAATATTAACACTCCGGAAATAGCATAGGACAACTTACGCTTAGCAAGGAATTTTACATTCATATTCTGAAATAAATTCTTGGTAACAGAAGTTGAAAAATTTAATGACTTTCCATTTTTACCATATCCATCTATAAATAATCTGGTAATAAAGATTGCGGTAAATAAAGAGGTAGCAATACCTATTAATAAGGTAGTTGCAAATCCTTTGATAGGACCGGTTCCTAAAATCAATAATATTAAACCAGTTAAACCGGTTGTTATGTTGGCATCCAGAATAGAAGACAGCGCATTGTTGAAACCATCCCTAATGGAATCCCGTTGAGATTTCCCTTTTGCCAGTTCTTCTTTGATACGTTCAAAAATAAGCACGTTTGCATCTACAGACATACCAATGGTTAAAACAATACCTGCAATTCCAGGCAATGTTAATACGGCTCCAAGTCCGGCTAAAATTCCGAAGATAAAAAGGATGTTTACCGCTAAAGCAACGTCGGCAAACAAACCGGCCTTCCCATAGTAAAATACCATCCATATCAATACAAAAATCAAAGCGATAAGGAATGATAAAACACCACTATCTATAGCTTCCTGCCCAAGAGAAGGACCTACAATTTCACTTTGTATAATATCTGCAGAAGCCGGCAGTTTACCCGCTCTAAGCACGTTTGCCAGATCCTGTCCTTCTGTAATTCCAAAATCTCCTGTAATTTCACTTCTTCCACCGCTAATTGGCCCGGTAGTTACTCCCGGCGCAGAATAAACAGTATTATCGAGAACAATAGCGATATTGCTTTGTTCGGCATAAGCCTTTCCGGTCATCTCCTCCCAAACCTTGGCTCCTTTTCCATTCATTTGCATAGAAACAGCAACCCGTCCTAATTGATCGTAGGTTTGAACAGCATCAGTAATCACATCTCCGGTCAATGGTGGCGTATTTTCACGGTTCCCCTGAATAGCATATAATTCTGCTACATTATCTTTAGGAACTCCCCACGCAAATTTCGCGTATCGTAATTGTGCCGGAAGCAAGGAACGCACTTCAGCCCTATTCAAATATTCATTAACCTTTGCGGTATCTTTCGCCTGAAATGTTGCCAAAATTGCACTTCCCTGAAAACCGGGAGACACCATTAAATCAAATAAAGGATTGTTTCCTGTAGTTTGTGCTGCAGCAGTATCTTCTGCACTGGCAAGCAAAGCTTCAATTTCATCCTCTTCAGTTCCACTTACAGTATCTGTTGCTGTTGTATCGGTTACCTGCGTATCTGCCGGAGTTTCTTTTGAAACAGTTTGTGCTAAAACACTATTGGCATTTCCAAGGAAATTCCCGAATTCGGTATTTTTATAAACATACCAGAATTCTAGCTGGGCAGTACTTTGAAGCAAAGTTTTAACCCGGCTGATATCTTTAGCTCCGGGAAGTTCAACAAGTATTCTTCCGGAATTCCCTAATCGCTGAATGTTTGGCTGAGTAACCCCAAATTTATCGATACGCTTACGCAGTACTTCAAAGGCTGAAGTGATAGATTCATCTACTTTAGTCCTAATGATAGGCTCAACTTCAGAATTTGACATTTCAAAGTTAACCTGATCACTTAATGTTTTATTGGCAAATACATCTGGAGAAGCTAATTTAGCTCCTTCAATTTTGTTAAAAGCCTTAAAGAAAAGATCTATATAATTGTCCTGACTAGCTTTCATTTCAGCATCAGCCTCAGCAAGAGCCTGATTGAAAGCGGGATTGCTGCTGTTATTTGCAAGTCCCTTTAAAACGTCCTTAACCGAAATTTGAAGAATCACATTGATTCCTCCTTTAAGATCGAGACCTTTATTTAATTCCTTTTCTTTTGCAGAAGCATACGTAATTCCTGCAAAAATATCTTCACTCCCAATAGAATCAAGATATCGTTCCTTTACAAGATCCCTTTGTGCCGAATAATTTTCAACATCGGCACTCACCTGCTGTATTGCATACTTTTCTGCCTTATCCTCTACATTGCTCGCAATGAAGGTAAATGATAACTGGTAAATACACACCAGTCCAAATAAAACAGCAAAAATCTTGATCAATCCTTTATTCTGCATTCTTCTTTCTTATTTATGGTCAAATTTTAAAACGGACAAATATAGGATTTCATAATTCAAATCCCAATTATTTTTTTTTGAATAATTTAACTTTTAACCATAAAAAAGACCATTATAGAAATGGCCTTTGTTATGGTTCGACTCAGCGCCGAATGTATGTGAATTTGAGTTTAAAACTTAAGTAAATCATTGGTTTTTTTAACCCCTTCAGCACTTTCTTTTATTTTGGCTTTTTCCGCTTCGTTCAATTCTATTTCAACGATACTTTCAATACCATTTTTTCCAAGTATCACCGGTACTCCTATGCAAATATCATTTAATCCATATTCCCCTTCCAGCAAAACAGAACAAGGAAACATTTTTTGCTGATCACATGCAATTGCCTGTACCAATGATGAAACGGCAGCTCCAGGTGCATACCAGGCACTGGTTCCAAGCAATTTGGTTAAAGTTGCACCTCCTACTTTAGTATCTTCGGAAACCTGATCCAGTCTTTCCTGAGATAAAAATGCAGTTACAGGAATAGAATTTCTTGTGGCCATTCTTGTTAAAGGCACCATTCCGGTATCGCTGTGACCACCTATTACCATTCCATCTACATCTGAAGCTGCACATTCCAAAGCCTCGCTTAATCTGAATTTGAAACGGGCACTATCCAAAGCTCCTCCCATTCCAATAATCTTGTTTTTAGATAAACCTGTGGTTTTATGCACCAAATATGCCATTGTATCCATAGGGTTACTCACAACTATCATTACGGTATCCGGAGAATGCTGTATAAGTTTAGAAGAAACATCCTTTACAATCCCGGCATTAATACCTATCAATTCCTCCCTTGTCATTCCCGGTTTTCTTGGAATACCACTGGTAATTACCACTACATCACTTCCTGCAGTTTTTGAATAATCATTGGTGCTTCCTGTAATTTTGGAATCGAATCCATTCAGGGTAGCGGTTTGCATTAAGTCCATTGCTTTTCCTTCTGCAACACCTTCTTTTATATCCAACAATACAATTTCTGAAGCAAAGTCTTTAATTGCAATATATTCTGCACAACTGGCACCAACTGCACCTGCTCCTACTATGGTAACTTTCATTTTAATTAATTTTAAGGATTATTTATTCTTTTACGTAAAAATACAAATTCAGTAAAGGTTTCTTAATAAAAATTGGTTAAAGAATTATTTTATTCGGTAATGAAGTCCAAGATTGGCATTGAATAAACTCCCGGCGGTAAACATGGTGCTCACTTTAAAATTATTGAAATAATAATTAAAGCCAATGTCTCCTTTAAATTTAGCTTCATTTCCACCTATAGCAGTTAAGGACTGGTTCAAAATTGCAAGACCTGGTCCAGAACCATCCATTTCATAATCAAACTGGGAATTTGTGACTCCAATTGCACCAAACACTTCAAAGGTGTCATATAACTTGGAACCCATTAACTGAACCAACCATAAGTTAGCATTTACATCTATCCGGTTTAACTCTGCTATTTGAATATTAACAGGTACAAATGCGTAATCCACCTTAAAGTTACTATAGGTAGCAACAGCTGCGAACTGAAAATCGTCCGGCCTTGAATATTTAATATACTGATTGAAATTGTGTTTTAAACCTATACCATAGGTGCTGAAACCTACATCATTTACAATTATGGAAGGTAAATATCTCACAGCAACTTCAGTTCCATAAGGCAAGCCAACGGTTACCTGGGGAAATGGGTGAATCAATACTTTTTTGTTGAGGCCTTCAATAGCATCAAATGAAAAATTCTGACCGAAAATACTACCTTCAAAAACAGCTTCAGAATCCCCTCCATAAACGGTAGGGAGAAGCGCATTGTTCATTCCCTGTAAGTTTAAAATTGAAAAATCGCTGTTAGAAGACACTTTGTTCTGTTTGCTCTTGGGTATAAAAAGCGCATTTCCATGTACGGAAAACTCTATGCTCCATTCATCCATAGCACTGGCTGAAGAAAACCAACCCGCACTGGATTGAATTGCGGCGCCCTCGGCCCCTGGAGCAGCAAAATTATCTGCAACCAAAAGCATATCATTTATTAATAATTCCTGATCTGAAGGTGTGGATTGAGCTGTAGTCCTATTACATATAAAGAATAAACATACCACCGGGAAGAATTTAACGTAGTTTCTCAAGATTATGGGTTTTAGTTTGGGTAAAAATACTAAAAATTCGTTCCTATTATTTAAGGAAAACTTAAATCTATAAAATATCATAAAAAAACCCGCCATAAGACGGGTTCTTTGATAAGTTTTATGCTAAACATCAATGTTAGCATATACTGCGTTCTTTTCTATAAATTCTCTTCTTGGCGGAACCTCATCCCCCATAAGCATGGAGAAAATCCTGTCTGCCTCACTACTGTTATCTATGTTAACTTTTCTCAGCTTTCTAAACTCCGGATTCATGGTAGTATCCCATAATTGTTCCGCATTCATCTCTCCAAGACCTTTATAACGTTGAATTTGCACACTCCCACTAAAGCTTTCTGCTATGGTATCGCGTTCTTTTTCGCTCCAGGCATATTGTTTTTTCTGGCCCTTTTTTACTAAGTAAAGGGGTGGCGTAGCTATATAAATATGGCCATTCTCCAAAAGTTCCTTCATATACCTATAAAAGAAGGTAAGAATAAGAGTTTCAATGTGACTACCATCTACATCGGCATCACACATTATCACCACTTTATGATATCTTAATTTTGATAAATTCAAAGCTTTACTATCTTCTTCAGTACCAATGGTTACCCCTAAAGCCGTATATATGTTCTTGATCTCTTCATTATCAAAAACCCTATGCCTCATAGCTTTTTCCACATTGAGTATTTTACCCCTTAAGGGTAATATAGCCTGAAAATTCCGGTCTCTTCCTTGTTTTGCTGTACCACCTGCCGAATCTCCCTCGACAAGATACACCTCACATTTTTCAGGATCCTGTTCAGAACAGTCAGATAATTTCCCAGGTAAACCTCCTATGCTCATCACGGTTTTACGCTGAACCATTTCACGCGCTTTTTTAGCGGCGTGACGAGCCTGGGCAGCAAGAATCACCTTTTCAACAATTATTTTTGCATCGCCCGGATTTTCCTCCAGGTAATTCTCCAGCATTTCTGAAACTGCCTGAGAAACGGCCGCTGTAACTTCACGGTTACCTAATTTAGTTTTGGTTTGACCTTCAAATTGAGGCTCGGCAACTTTTACTGAAATAATAGCGGTAAGCCCTTCACGGAAATCGTCTCCTGCGATCTCAAACTTTAACTTATCCAGCATTCCCGAAGCATCGGCATACTTTTTCAAAGTAGTTGTAAGTCCCCTTCTGAAGCCGGCAAGGTGTGTCCCACCCTCGTGCGTGTTAATATTATTCACATAAGAATGAAGGTTTTCGTTGAAGGAAGTGTTATAAACCATAGCCACCTCAACAGGGATATCGTTTTTTTCCCCTTCCATAGAAATCACATCCTTGATAATAGATTCCCTGTTTCCATCCAAATACCGGATAAATTCTTTTAAACCTTCATCTGAATGAAATGTTTCTGTTGGAATCGTACCATCTTCAGCTTCCAACCGCTCATCGGTTAAATAAATGGTGATCCCTTTATTTAAAAATGACAATTCCCGCATCCTGCTGGCAAGGGTATCATAGTTAAAATCTATTGTTTGTTCGAAAATACTTGGATCCGGCTTAAAAGTAATCACGGTACCTGCAAGATCGGTTTCACCTACAGATCTCACGGGATAGAGTGGCTTCCCTAATTCATATTCCTGCTCCCAAATTACTCCATCGCGATAAACAGTAGCCGTTAAATGCTCTGAAAGCGCATTCACACAACTTACACCTACACCGTGCAAACCTCCTGAAACCTTGTAGGAGTCTTTATCGAACTTACCTCCGGCACCTATCTTGGTCATTACAACCTCAAGCGCAGAAACACCTTCTTTCTTATGAAGATCTACCGGTATTCCCCGTCCATTATCTTCAGTCCTTACAGAACCATCTTTTTGAATTGTAATTTTAATAATGTCACAGTGCCCGGCCATGGCCTCATCTATAGAATTATCCACCACTTCATACACCAGGTGATGCAAACCTCTTATACCGGTATCTCCAATATACATAGAAGGCCGCATGCGCACATGCTCCATTCCTTCCAGCGCCTGAATACTATCTGCGGAATAACTGTTTTTCTTCGCTTCTTCGCTCATATATAACTCTGTTAAATTTCATGATTTCATATAACAAACAAATATAAGAAAACCCCTACTCCTATTAGTCTGAAGCGCTTCATAATACACTTAAGTTATTAACAATTTGTGTAAAAACATCGCTTTTATACTTCGGCTTTTTAATTCGTCAACCCTACACCTGAAAGGCTGTTTTTAGCGATATGTGTGGAATTAGCCCTTCCGCTGGGATCTTTATCTTCCTGCCATTTTGGGGTCCATGTTTTAACAGAATTTGCCGCACTTTCCTGTGGAAAAAATCCTTGAAAAATTTCCCTGTAAAAATAAGCTTCTTTGGTTTTTGGAGTGTTAACAGGATATTTGGAGGAAGCAGTATCTAACTCTACATCACTCACTTTTGATGATGCATAAGCTATCAACCCATCTATCCAGCTATATCCAACTCCATCACTAAATTGCTCCTTTTGTCTCCATAAGACCTCATCGGGTAAAAAAGGAGTTTCAGGTGTATCAAATGCCTTTCTCAAAATATACTTTTCTATCCCGGAATGGGTTACTGGCATTTTATGCTCCGGGGCGATCTCCATGGCGGTCTTTAAAAAAGCTTTGTCCAAAAATGGAACCCTAGCCTCTATTCCATGGGCCATCGTAGATTTATCGGCCCTTAAACAATCTGCGGTAGATAATCGTCTCACTCTTCTTATGGTTTCTTTTTGAAAGGCTTCTGCAGATGGTGCATTTTTAAAGTATAAATAACCACCAAAAATCTCATCGGCTCCTTCTCCCGAAAGCACCACTTTAATCCCTTTTTCAGCAATAGCTTTTGAAAGGAAATACATAGGAGTACTTGCCCTAATGGAAGTAACATCATAGGTTTCCAAATGCCAGATAAGTTTTTTGATTATTTCGATTCCTTCCTCAACAGTGAAGTGAATTTCGTGATGTTCGGTTTTAAGGAACTTGGCAACTTTTCTTGCCGCGATCAAATCCGGAGCATCCGCGTCAAGCCCGATGGAGAAAGAATGAAGTTTTTTTCCCTGCCCCTTCAAAACCCTTGCGGCGATGGAAGAAGTTAGGGAAGAGTCCAATCCTCCGCTCAATAATACCCCTAAAGGAACATCGGCCATCAACCGCTTTTTTGTGGCTTCTACAAGTGCCTCTCTAAGCTTTTTGAGATCTGCTTCCTTCTTACATTTTTCATCCCGATACCATTCCGGCTTGAAATATTGAACAAAACCGGTAGCAGGTGTGTAATAATACCCAGGAGGGAAAGCTTCAAAACTAACACATTGATCTGCCAGAACTTTCATCTCACTTGCAAACCACAAGGCCCCCTCCTTATCTTTACCATAATATAAAGGCTTTACCCCGATTGGATCACGGGCAGCGATAAAATCCTTCCCGTCTACTACTACAAAGGCAAAATCCCCATCTAGTTTTTCAAGGAAACCATATCCGTATTTTTCATATAAATGGACAATAACTTCTGAATCCCCTGTTGTTCTGAAGGTGTGGTCTTTCAATTCATTCTCTTTAAGAGATTGGTAGTTATATATTTCCCCATTATGGATCATCCAGGCTGTTGAAGTTCCCTGAATTGGTTGTATTCCGGTATTAATATCCATAATGGCCAGCCTTTCATGACTCAAAATCGCTCCTGATTCTGTAATATGAAAATCACTTTCATCCGGGCCACGGTGACTCATCCTTTTCGATAACATCTTTAGGCTTTGCGCTTCGGCCTCTTTTTTTCCGATAATTGCTAAAATTCCGCACATAATAATTGCTTTTAATTGAAAGCCAAAAATGCTAATATTAATTTCATTATAAAACACAATAAATCATTTTAGTTATATTTATAAACTAAAAAACGCAATATAACAACCAATAGAAATTTAATAATAGCTAAAAATGCCTGAATACATTTCAAATGAAATTAGCTGCTTGAATTGCTCATATAAAAACATTGAAATCCCTATAGATAAAACTTCGAGTTTTAACATATTTTAAATACTTCATTAACATCTGTACAAAAGCCTAAACAGTACCTTTAGGCAGAATATTAAAAAATAAAAAGTATTATGAAACACCTATTTTTAATAGCATTAGTAGCAATGTTTTCATTTCAAAGCAATTCGTTCGCTCAGGAAACAGAAAAACCAAAAGAAATTCCAAATTTCTCAAAATTGGATGCCAGCCCAATGGATTTGGTAATTTATAAAAATCAGAATGACGAGGTAATCGCAAGAGTAATTTATAGCCGGCCACAAGCAAGAGATCGGGAAATTTTCGGAAAACTGGTACCTTACGGAGAGGTATGGCGCACAGGAGCCAATGAGTCTACTGAGCTTACATTATATAAAGATATGAAAGTTGGGGATGCAGAAGTTAAAGCAGGAACCTATTCCATATATACGGTTCCGCAGGAAAATGAATGGACTGTAATTTTAAACAACGATGTTCACACCTGGGGTGCATATTCTTATACCGATAAAAAAGATCAAGTTCGTATAAAAGTTCCTGTTAGAAATTCTCCTACAACTATCGAAGCCTTTTCTATGGCTTTTGTTCCAGGGGAAAATGGAGCCGATTTATTAATGGGCTGGGATAACAAATATGTTGAAATCCCTTTTAAAGCTATAAATTAAGAGGATTTATCGGTTTTTTGAAATAAAAATCTCGGGCAATTAAAATCCTTAATGAAGGATAAAAGCAGTTAAAAGTTCATTTGTTTGACTTTTAACTGCTTTTTTTATGGGATATTAAGATATTTATGGGTTTGAAGAGAGACTTTCCACCTGGGATTTTTCATAACGTAATCTACGATCAAGGGGATCATCTTATCTCTTTTACTCCATTCCGGCTGAAGATATAAAATACAATTTTCATTAACCTTATCCGCCTGTTCCTCTGCGAATTTAAGGTCATGTACGTTAAAAACAATCACCTTAAGTTCGTTGGCTACTTCGTATATTTCGGGTGTGGGCAATTTTATTTTCTTTGGAGAAAGGCATATCCAGTCCCAGGTACCAGTTAATTTATAGGCTCCGGAAGTTTCGATGTGAATTTGACAACCTTGTTTTTTAAGCAATTGGGTTAAAGGACCCATATCCCAGGTTAAAGGCTCTCCACCTGTGACCACAATAGTTTTACTGTACTCAACAGCTTGTTCAATTATTTCGCCTATAGCGGTTGGAGGATGCAGGTCTGCATTCCAGCTTTCTTTAACATCACACCAGTGGCATCCTACATCACAGCCTCCTATCCTAATAAAATAAGCTGCCGTTCCCTTATGAAATCCTTCCCCCTGAATGGTATAAAAAGCCTCCATTAAAGGCAGCATGATTCCCTCATCCACCAATGCCTGTTTCTCTTGTGTAATCATAGCGTGCAAAGATAAGGAAACTTAAAGACCCACATCATACTATAATCAAATTTAGGAAAGCCCTTAAAAAGTTCATCTTATCCCGAAATAGCCTCCTGAAGATTCAAAATTTTCCTTTAATTTGAAAGGATCTATAAAACCAGTATTTCAAAAGAAGCTGTTTAACAAATACCCCGGAATGAAAAACCTGTTTATTATATTATTTTCCAGTTTATTTTTGATATCCTGTTCTTCTGCGAAAAAATTAAACCGGCAATTAAACCAACAGTTTAAGGCTGAAGTTTTTGTGCAAAGTTTCACCGGTTTTATGATTTACGATCCCGTGAAGAAAAAAACACTCTATGATTTTAATTCTCAGAAATATTTCACTCCCGCCTCCAACATCAAATTGCTCACTTTTTACGCCGGATTAAAAGTGTTGGAAGATTCCATTCCGGCATTGAAATACGTGGTGAAAAATGATTCCCTGGTTTTTTGGGGAACCGGAGATCCTTCATTTTTATATTCAGAATTACCGGAATCCAAAGTTTTAAGCTTTCTGAAAAACAGAAAAGAAAATTTATATTATCTCCCTCCTGTTTTTACCGAAGAACATTTTGGACCCGGATGGGCCTGGGACGATTACAACGCTTATTATTCTGTGGAACGATCTGCATTTCCTATTTATGGAAATTATGCGGTTTTTGAATTTTTCCCGGGAGATTCAATTCCTGTGAGTTTACCTGGAAGTTTCAAAAGAAATTTAATACCCGGTCAGGAAAATTCAAACCGCATTCGAAGGTCCCTGGAAAAAAACACATTTCTATACAAGCCCTTTACAGGATCCGAAGGTTTTACCCAAATTGTTCCCTTCAAAACTTCAGATGAATTATTTGCGGAATTGCTAAGCGATACGCTCCAAAAACCTATTGAGATCCTTAAAATAAGGCCGGAAGATCTTTCTGAGACAAAAACTGTTTTCAGCATAGCTTCAGACAGTCTTTACAAACAAATGCTGCAACAAAGCGATAATTTTTTGGCTGAGCAAACCCTGCTTATGGTTGCCGGAAAAATTTCAGACAGCCTAAAAACCGATATCGCCATTTCTCATATCCTGGAGCAACACTTAAATGATCTCCCGGATAAACCCAACTGGGTAGATGGATCCGGATTGTCCAGGTATAATCTTATCACTCCCCGCAATATGGTTTTCCTATTGCAGGAAATTGCTGAAATTGTACCTTCCCAAAGGCTATTTTCACTTTTGCCCGCCGGAGGAAGATCCGGCACCCTCCAAAACTCATATTTGGCCAAGGAACCGTACATTTTCTCAAAAACAGGAACTTTAAGGAACAATCACGCTTTAAGCGGATTCCTGAAAACCAAAAGCGGAAAGATTTTGATATTCAGCTTTATGAATAATAATTACCCGAATTCTTCGGCAGAAATTAAAAAACAAATGGAGATTATTCTGAAAGGTATTCATGAAAATTATTGATATTTCAAGTCTGTGTTGAAAGCACTTCCAATAATTAAGGCACCTATATTTCAAATAAAAAACAGCGAAAAATGCAAAGAAGAAATTTTTTAAGAAACATTGGAGTGGGCGGATTGTCAATATCACTATCCTCTTTTATATCGCCTGGCGGATTCTCTTCAATTCCCACTGAGAGTTCCAATTCACTTTTGCCAAACGGATTATCTATTGGCGACACCATAGGAATTGTGAGCCCGGCATCGGCCATTTTTGAAACCGAGCCTTATGAGATTGCGGTTGAATCCTTTGAGGCCATGGGTTTAAAAGTGAAATTGGGTGAGTTTGTAAACAACAGGTTTGGACACCTTGGCGGAACGGATGAAGAACGGGCCAAGGAATTCAATGATATGTTTCGGGATCCGGAGGTAAACGCAGTGATAGCATTAAGAGGCGGTTCGGGGGCGGCAAGGATTCTGGATAAGATCGATTATGAGGCCATCGCAAAAAACCCAAAGATCTTTATTGGCTACAGTGATATTACCGCACTCCATTTAGCAATCTATGCCAAGACCGGGTTAGTAACTTTTCACGGGCCGCTTGCCGTTTCTACCTGGAATAAATTCAGCTATTCAATATTCAAACAAATTCTATTTGATAAACAGGCATTATTGCTTGAAAACCCCAAGGATACTGGCGATAATTTAACCCAGGTAACAAATAGAATAAGAACAATAACACCCGGAACAACACAGGGAGTTTTGCTTGGAGGAAACCTCTCTGTATTAACCGGAATTATGGGATCTGAATATTTTCCTTCTCAATGGGAAAATAAGATCCTGTATCTTGAAGATATAGGAGAACAAATTTATGCGGTAGACAGAATGATGACCCAATTGAAACTTGGGGGAGTCCTGGATAAAATTTCCGGATTTGTATTTGGAAAATGTACCAGTTGTGATCCGGGATCGGGATATGGATCTTTCACACTGGAAGAAGTGATAGACCATTATATCAAGCCACTGAATATCCCGGCGTATTCCGGAGCTATGTTTGGGCATATAAGCGATAACTCCACGATTCCAAATGGTTTACGGGCTGAGATCAACGCTGATAACGGAACCATACAAATGCTTGCTCCTGCGGTAAGCTAATATTGAAAAACGTGCTTTTTAGCTATAAAAAGTTTCACGTTCATTAAAAAAACATGGAGAACATACTTCGCTTTTATTCAACAAACTATGATGTCTTAACTCAAAAATCTGCTGAAATTAGAAAAACACATCCATTCAATTCCCAATTTTTTGATAACTTAGTAATATGAAAGACCACCAAAAGTTTATAGAACATATTCAAAAAGGCTATACCACAAAAGGAGATTTTATACACATGGGTGCAGCGATGCTGGAAGGATTGACTTTTCCCGAGGCCGCGGTAAAAATCCCATTAAAAACATTAAACCGGCATGGTCTTATTGCCGGGGCAACAGGAACCGGAAAGACAAAAACCCTGCAAATCCTTGCTGAAAATTTATCGGAAAAAGGTATTCCTGTTTTGATGATGGATATTAAAGGGGATTTAAGCGGTATTGCGATGCCAGCTAAGGAAAATGAAAAATTAACAGCCCGCCACAAAGCAATTGGTTTTGATTTTGAACCTATGGCATCCCCGGTGGAAATGATGAGCTTATCACAGCAGCCCGGGGTTCGCCTTCGGGCTACCGCCAGTGAATTTGGCCCGGTCCTTTTATCCCGGATCCTGGATCTTTCAGATGTACAAACCGGAATTCTTGCAATTATATTTAAATATTGCGACGATAATCATTTGCCTTTGCTGGATTTAAAAGATCTAAAAAAGATCGTCCTCTTTGCAACAGATCAGGGAAAAGAGGAATTTGAAGAGAGCTACGGCAGGATGTC
Organism: Gillisia xinjiangensis; assembly: GCF_046298265.1. Classification (NCBI taxonomy): domain Bacteria; kingdom Pseudomonadati; phylum Bacteroidota; class Flavobacteriia; order Flavobacteriales; family Flavobacteriaceae; genus Gillisia; species Gillisia xinjiangensis. Next base: position 89,296 of record NZ_JBKAHK010000001.1, read on the forward strand.
TAAAGCATCTACCGGAACCATTCTGCGGAAAATAGTCGCTCTTGAACAACAGGGAGCCGATTTATTTTTTGGAGAACCTTCATTTGATGTTCTGGATCTTGTTGGAAAAACTTCGGAAGGAAAAGGATATGTAAATATTATAAGGCTGAATGACATTCAGGAAAAACCAAAATTGTTCTCCACTTTTATGTTGAGTTTGCTGGCTGAAATTTATACCACTTTTCCTGAAAAAGGAGATAGTGACAAGCCGGAATTAGTACTGTTTATTGATGAGGCACATCTAATTTTCAAAGAGGCTTCAGGAGCATTGATGGATCAATTGGAAAGTGTCATAAAACTCATTCGCTCCAAAGGAATTGGTATATTTTTCGTCACCCAAAATCCAACCGATGTACCAAAGGAAATATTGAGTCAGTTAGGGTTAAAAATTCAGCATAGTCTAAGGGCCTTTACCGCAAATGATCGAAAAGCAATAAAATTAACCGCAGAAAATTATCCAATATCTGAATTTTATGATACCAAAACCGTGCTTACCTCGTTAGGAATAGGCGAAGCACTTATTTCGGTTTTAGACGAAAAAGGACGCCCTACTCCACTTGCTGCAACTATGATGAGAGCTCCCGGTAGCAGGATGGACATTTTATCACCAGAGGAATTAACCAAAATTATTAGCAATTCTTCCTTAGCGGCCAAATACAATAAAAATATAGACCGGGAAAGCGCTTATGAAATACTCGAACATAAAATAGAACGGGCTGAAAAGGAAGATGCCAGGGAAAAAGCAAAAGAAGAAAGGGAAAAAGTAAAACGTACTTCATCCAGAACTTCCGGAAGAAGCAGAAAAAGACAGGATCCAATTATTAAGGTTTTAACCAGCGCTACATTTATAAGAGGCGTAATGAGCATATTAAACAAAGCATTTAAATAAAGCCCAGGCAATAAAAGCATGAAAAAAATAAGTATTCTACTAATAACAATCGTTTTTATAATTGGTTGTAATCGGAATTCAGATCCATTTCTAATCGACAATACAAGGGTAGGCCAACTCACCAAGGAAATTAGGATCAATCAGCTGGACTCTATTTTCTCCAATGATTCTATAGTAAGAAATATCTCAGGAAATGAATTTCTAAATTCCACCAATAATATAGAAATCTATGATAAAGATGGCTCGCCGCTACTTATTCTGGAACCGGTGCAACAATTTGATACCACAAGTACAATTGGGTATATTCAGATTTTGGATCCCAGGTATGAAACCATTAAAGGTTTAAATATAAACAGCACCTTTGGCGATGTGGTAGAGAAATACAAGATTTCCAGAATTGAAAATACTTTGAATTCAGCTGTGATATTTATAGATGAATTGAATTTATATCTCACCATAGATAAGCGGGAATTACCTTCCAGTTTAAGATATGATACGGATACCCGGATTTCGGCTTCTCAAATACCGGATAATGCGAAAATCAAATATTTTATGATTAGCTGGTAATTCTGCTCATGTTTAAGAAATGTTAATGTAAATGTTGGTTGAATTTCTTTGGTTACCTTTACATCCTAACCAATAATTTACAGTATGATTAAGATTTTAGCAGTTATAATGTTAATAGGAGGTGCCATATCCTTAGTAATGGGCGTTCTTGGAATCTTTGGAAGTTTAGCTTTAGCGATAAGCCCCTGGCCATTGGCGATTTTGGGATTTGTATTTTTTATAGCTGGAATATCCATGCTGAAATACAGAAAAGATACAGATGAAGTGGCCGTAGATAATAAAAAAACAGAATAAATTTACTTTGGGGTAGCAAGTATATTTTTAAGAACAACCAAAAAAATGGTCTACTTATCTTTATATTTGCTACCCTACTTTATTTAAAAAAAAATGCAACTCACCCGTATAAATAAATATCTAAGCGAAGCCGGTTTCTGTTCAAGACGTGAAGCTGACAAATTAATTGAGCAGGGACGAGTAACTATAAACGAAAACATCCCGGAGATGGGAACCAAAGTAGCAGAAAATGATGTTGTAAAAGTGGATGGGAAAACCATTATTAATCAGGATGAAAAACCTGTTTATCTTGCATTTAATAAACCTGTAGGTATTGTTTGCACCACAGACACGGGTGTTGAAAAAGACAACATTATAGACTACATAAACTATCCAAAACGTATTTTCCCAATAGGAAGACTTGATAAGGCCAGCGAAGGTCTTATTTTCTTAACAGATGATGGGGACATTGTAAACAAAATTCTGCGCGCCAGGAATAATCACGAAAAGGAATATATCGTCACCGTAAGCAGGCCCTTAACCTCCAATTTTCTTCAACGAATGAGCATGGGAGTTCCTATATTGGATACTATGACTAAAAAATGCGAGGTCGAGCGTTTGGGAAAATTTGATTTCAAAATCGTTCTCACACAGGGATTGAACAGGCAAATTAGAAGAATGTGTGAATATTTGGGATATGAAGTTATAAACCTGAAACGCACAAGGATCATGAATGTTATTTTAGACACTCCAACCGGCGAATGGCGCGATTTAACCGCCCAGGAATTAAAAACCTTAAATTCCATGGTTTCAGATTCTGAAAAAATAGAAAAACCTGTTCAAAAGGCTGAATCGCCCGAAAGGTCTAAAACTCAGGAAAAAAATGAGCCTAGAAGATCATTTAAAAATACTGAGAAACCTCGAGCCGGATCAAAAAAAAATAAATCTTAACAGATAATTGGCACTAAATAGCCATTATATCTTTATAATTTTATAACAAACTAAAAACGAATTGATCATATGACTAATAAAGTTCAGCCATTTCACCTGGCAATTCCTGTTTTGGACTTAGAGACCAACCGAAGTTTTTACCGGGACACACTGGGCTGTACTGAAGGCAGAAGTAGTGATCATTGGGTTGATTTCAATTTTTTTGGACATCAGTTGGTGATCCACGTTCAGGAACCAGCTCCTACTTCGACTCACAAAGGAAATATAGTAGATGGAAAAGATGTTCCAATCCCACATTTTGGTGTTGTATTGGAATGGGATGTGTTTCAGGATTTTTCAGAAAAACTGAAAGGGAAAAATATTGAATTTGTAATTGAGCCCTACATTCGTTTTAAAGGTAAAACAGGTGAGCAGGCAACTATGTTTTTTAAAGACCCGTCTGGTAATGCATTAGAATTTAAAGCTTTTAAAAACATTGACCAACTTTTCGCAAAATAAGATTATAGATGGATAGACTAAAACCCTCTTTAGTACGCCAGCTTTTCGTGCTGATGTTAATTATCTTTTTAGGGCTTTTAATATTTAAGGAAATCATTCCTTACTTTTCCGGTGTTCTGGGAGCAATCACATTATATGTTATTTTAAAAAAATGGATGGGAAAACTTCTGGCAAGGGGATGGAACAGATCTCTGGCGGCCGCTTTATTAATGATAGTATCCTTCATTGGAATTTTGATCCCCATCTCGTTGATTGTTTTTATGCTTTCATCTAAAATTGGGAAAGCGGTAGTAAATTCAGAAAAGGTAATTAGAGCTATCAAGGGTCAAACAAATAAAGTTGAAGAATATTTTGGGTACAACCTCAGCAAAAGTATCGATAGTTCTGCCATAACAGAGTGGGTATCTACAAATCTACAGAGTTTGGCCGGCGGGACCTTTAATGCTTTTATCGCGATAGGTATCATGTATTTTATGCTTTATTACATGTTGATCAATAAAGAAAAAATGAAGGAATTGCTTAATACGTACATTCCATTAAACGATGAAAACATTAAACGCGTAGGAGTAGAAAGCGATATTTCGGTTCGTTCCAATGCCCTGGGAATTCCCCTGGTAGCATTAATTCAAGGGGTAATCGCATTGATTGGTTATCTTATCTTTGGAGTGCCGGATCCTTTTTTCTGGTTTGTAATTACCGCTGTTGGCTCTATGATACCGTTTATTGGAACGGCTATTGGAATAATTCCGGTTACCTTGCTTTTGTTATCTCAAGGACAAAACTGGCAGGCCATCGCGATTTTGATCTATGGATTTGTAGTAGTAGGTTCCACCGATAACCTGGTACGCTTGTATATTTTAGAAAGGCTCTCCAGCGTTCACCCATTGATCACACTATTTGGAGTGGTTGTTGGAGTACCTCTTTTTGGATTTATTGGACTGATTTTTGGCCCTCTTTTAATATCGCTTTTCCTGTTGATCCTTAAAATATACAAAACAGAATATGGAAATGACACTTTATAAAATTAACCATTAAAAAAACACACAACTATGTTTGGCAAAAAATCTAAATTAATAGACGAGGAATATGTAAGTGGTGAAATCACTAAAATAAATGAAGATGACGTAGAAGTGGCTATGAGCAGCCAGGAAGCTATCGCTGATAAAATTGTTAATTCAAGTGTATTAAAAAAATATACAGAGCTTGGCAAGGTTATGTTTGGGATGCTGAAGGATTACCGTAAAGGAATTTATACCAATGTTCCCTGGTTTACAATTGCAGCGATCGCATTTGCTTTTCTTTATATTTTGAATCCACTTGACATAATTCCCGATTTTATTCCTGGAATAGGATATATAGACGATTTTGCTGTATTTACGTTCGGACTGAAATTTATTGAATCTGATCTACACAAATATCTTGATTGGAAACTGGAGGAAGAGTAATTTTTTTTCCTGAAAACAAAGAAATAAAATTAAAGTAAAAAGCCGCAAAATGCGGCTTTTTACTTTTTAAATATCAATCGAATTTTATATTTTCCCTCTGTGATTTTCGCGTGCCAACAGTGTGTTTTTAAGCAACATAGAAACCGTCATTGGCCCAACCCCACCAGGTACCGGTGTGATATACGATGCTCTTTTACTTACATTATCAAAATCTACATCGCCTTTTAAAACATATCCTCTTTCTGCGTTTTCATCTGGCACTCTCGTTATCCCAACATCGATTACAACGGCATCATCCTTAATCATTTCGGCTTTTAGAAAATCGGGGATACCTACGGCGATGATAATAATATCGGCCTGGGATGTAATTTGGGTAATATTCTTTGTGAACTCATGAGTAAGAGTGACCGTTGAATTGCCTGGGAAACCACTTCTTCCCATTAGAATGCTCATTGGGCGTCCAACGATATGGCTACGTCCTATTACCACCGTATGTTTCCCTTTTGTAGGAATATCATACCGCTCCAGCAATTCCAAAATCCCAAACGGTGTAGCCGGTATAAAAGAACTCATATCCAGCGACATTTTCCCGAAATTGGTTGGATGAAAACCATCTACATCCTTTTCAGGATCTACCGCCATCAAAACTTTTTGTGTGTCTATTTGCGGGGGAAGCGGTAACTGAACTATGAACCCATCAATATCATCATTTTCGTTGAGTTCTTTAATTTTCGCCATCAATTCCAGTTCGCTTATGGTAGATGACATTCTATATAAGGAAGATTCAAAACCAACTTTCTTACAGGCCTGAACTTTGCTATTCACATAGGTTAAACTTGCTCCATCGCTTCCTACAATTATAGCGGCCAGATGTGGGATTTTTTCGCCCCGTTGTTTCATTTTTGTAACCTCTACAGCAATTTCATCTTTAATATCGTTGCTTGTTTTTTTACCATCCAGAATTATCATTTCAGTAATCGGTATTATAATTAGTTAGCTATCAAGGTAAGTTGATCTTTTTTTGAATTCATCAATCGGGCATTTGAGGATATTTATTTCATTCCCTTCATCATCTGCATCATCTTTCTTCCGCCACCCCCTTGCATCATCTTCATCATTTTTCCCATCTGGCCAAATTGCTTTAATAATTGATTCACCTGCTGAACCGATGTTCCTGAACCTGTTGCAATTCTTTTCTTTCTGGATGCGTTTATAAGAGTAGGAGTACTTCGCTCTGCCTGGGTCATTGAATAAATAATCGCTTCTACATGTTTAAATGCATCATCATCAATATCAACATCTTTCAGCATTTTACCTGCACCCGGGATCATTCCCATAAGGTCTTTCATAGACCCCATTTTCTTTATTTGATGTAATTGAGTAAGAAAATCGTCAAAACCAAATTGATCTTTAGCAATTTTCTTCTGAAGTTTTCTTGCTTCCTCTTCATCATATTGTTCCTGTGCGCGTTCTACAAGGGAAACCACATCCCCCATTCCAAGAATCCTGTCGGCCATACGGGAAGGATAGAAAACGTCTATCGCATCCATTTTTTCACCGGTACCAATGAACTTTATCGGTTTTTTTACAACCGATTTAATGGAAATAGCTGCACCACCACGGGTATCACCATCAAGTTTTGTAAGAATTACCCCATCAAAATTCAGGCGGTCATTAAAGGCTTTCGCGGTGTTCACCGCATCCTGACCAGTCATGGAATCTACAACAAACAAGGTTTCATTTGGTTTGATCGCGGAATGGATATTTGCGATCTCTGTCATCATAGCTTCATCTACCGCCAAACGACCTGCGGTATCTATAATTACCACGTCATGCCCGTTTTGCTTTGCAAATGCGATTGCCGCCTGAGAAATATTAACAGGATCCTGATTTCCTTCATCACTAAATACCGCTACTCCTATTTGTTCACCAACTATTTGTAACTGATTTATCGCTGCCGGTCTGTAAACATCACAGGCAACCAATAAAGGATTTTTAGTTTTTTTGGTTTTGAGATAATTCGCCAGTTTTCCAGAAAATGTGGTTTTACCACTCCCCTGTAAACCTGCCATTAAAATCACTGAAGGCTTTCCTGAAAGATCGATCCCTGCAGCCTCGCCTCCCATCAATTCGGTAAGCTCGTCTTTTACGAGTTTTACCATCATTTGTCCCGGCTTCAAGGCTGTCAAAACATCCTGTCCCATTGCTTTTTCCTTTACCGTGGTGGTAAATTCTTTAGCAATTTTATAATTCACATCGGCATCAACAAGTGCCCTGCGAACTTCCTTTAAGGTTTCCGCTACGTTTACTTCCGTGATCTGGCCATGTCCCTTAAGGATGTGTAAGGCATTATCTAACTTATCGCTTAAACTATCGAACATAATTCTACTTCTTATTTAAGTTGACCGCCCTTTCCCGGCGGTTTGCAAATTTAATGATTTGATACTGAAGTGAAAAGTTTTATTTTCGGTATTCTGTATGTTTCCCCTTCCGTTTTCCCCCTTCAGGGGTTAGGGGGCTTTTACATTCGCTCCGGAACCTGGATCCCTAATAATCCAAATGATGATTTAATGACGTCCCCTACTATTTTTGACAACTGCACCCTGATTTTTTTTTCAACTTCATTATCGGTTCCCAGAATAGTCACATTCTGATAAAATGAATTGAATTCCCTAACCAAATCGTATGTGAAATTAGCAATCAATGCCGGACTGTGATTTTCTGAAGCCAGCTGGATCATTTCAGGATATAACTGGATTTGCTTAATAAGTTCCTTCTCCTTTTCGTGTAATTGATACGTTACAGGAATAATGAGTTCTTCAGAATAATCAAAATCTGCTTTTCTAAGAATAGATTGAATACGGGCATAGGTATATTGTATGAATGGACCCGTATTTCCCTGAAAATCTACCGATTCTTCCGGATTAAAGAGAATTCGTTTTTTAGGATCCACTTTCAAAATATAATACTTCAAAGCTCCCAACCCAATCATTTTATGCAGTTCCGCCTTTTCCTCTTCTGAATATTCATCCAACTTGCCAAGTTCTTCTGAAATAGCTTTTGCGGTAAGGGTCATTTGCTCCATCAACTCATCGGCATCTACCACGGTTCCTTCCCTGCTTTTCATCTTCCCTGATGGCAGATCCACCATCCCGTAACTTAGATGAACCAGGTAATTCGCCCAATTAAATCCAAGTTTTTTCAGAATTAAGAACAGGACTTTAAAATGATAATCCTGCTCGTTTCCAACGGTATAAACCATACCATCTATATCAAAATCTTTTACCCGTTGAATCGCTGTACCTATATCCTGCGTCATATAAACCGCGGTACCGTCACTACGCAACACTATTTTTTCGTCCAGCCCTTCATCAGTAAGATCTATCCAAACGCTTCCATCATCTTTCCTGTAGAAAACGCCTTTTTCAATTCCCTGTGCAACAACATCCTTCCCTAGTAAATACGTATCGCTTTCGTAGTAATTTTTATCAAAATCAACTCCAAGGTTGCTATAGGTTTCTTCAAACCCACTGTAAACCCATTGATTCATTTTTTCCCACAAAGCGATCACTTCAGGATCTCCGGCTTCCCATTTAAGAAGCATTTGTTGTGCTTCTTTAATAATTGACGCTTCCGCTTTTGCTTCATCCTCAGTTTTTCCCTGAGCAATTAATTCTGAAATTTGCTTTTTATATTCCTGGTCGAATTTTACATAGTAATTTCCAACCAGCTTATCCCCTTTTAGTCCCGTAGATCCTGGTGTTTCTCCATTTCCAAATCGCTCCCATGCCAGCATGGACTTACAAATATGGATTCCACGATCGTTTATTATTTGGGTTTTATAAATCTTATTTCCCGCAGCCTTCAAAATTTCGGCTACAGAAAACCCTAAAAGGTTATTCCTAACATGACCAAGATGCAAAGGCTTATTGGTGTTTGGGGAAGAATACTCCACCATGATAGTTTTAGAATTTTCAGAAAAATCAAGCTTTCCAAAATCCTTCTGATTTTTTATCTCATTAAAAAAATTCAAATAGAAGGTATCGCTTAAAACAAGGTTTAAAAACCCCTGAACGACATTGAACTTTTCAACTTCGGAAACATTTTCAACCAGAAATTCTCCAATACTTTGCCCTAACTGTACCGGGCTTGTTTTTACCTGTCGCAGCATGGGAAATGTCACCAAAGTTATATCTCCTTCAAAATCTTTGCGGGTAGGCTGAAATTCAAACTGTTCTATTTCTACATCGTAAATCTTTTCAAGTGCATTTTTAACCGCTTGTTCAATGGTTTTTTGAATATTCATTTTAGATATTTTAACCTTTTTTCAGACTTAATAAGGGGCAAAGATAATGGAAAATACGGGCAAGCGATAGTCCTTTAGTCCCAAATCCTTATCTTTATAAAAAAATGTTATGCTACTGAATATAAGTTACAATCAGCCAAAAATCCGCGAAAAAATCAATGCTGAAGTGGGTGCTCCTTTCACCCTTTTGCAACGCTTCAAATTAAATGGAATAGGTTCTCCAAAACTCCACATTACTACTATGAGCATCGATATACATAATTTAATGGTTTTGGACCAGAACATCAATACATGCAATGTGGAAATGCGTCCGAAGGGAATTATCGTGATGTTCCGGTCTTTATTGGAAACTTATGCATTGGTCATCCCTTATTATAAATTGAACCTTTATAAAGGAAAAGCAGAAGAATATTCGATCTACAAAGATCATTATTTCATTAAAGTAAAAGCAGATGATGCCGGAATTCACAAATACTTTAAAAAAATTCTTGATTATAAAAGTGACAATGCTCCAACCCAGGTGGAGGACATGCAGTAACACTAATTTCACGGTAGGCAGATTTATCAGGTGTTTAATTGACACAAGCTTAATTTATGGATAAACACCGGAAAGCTTTGCTAACGTTCCTTTGCTGCAAAAAAGAATGGAATTATTTATCTATGTTTTTGCTGCGCTCTTTTCTGTTATTAATCCATTGGGAACGGTTCCTATTTTTGTGGGACTTACAAAGGATGATACCTCTGTAGAACGGTCCAAAACATCCCTTCTTACATCGATTAACATTTTTGTAATCCTTGTGATCTCCTTTTTCACCGGTCGATATTTGCTTCAATTTTTTGGCATAAGCATTGAATCTTTAAGAATCGCCGGGGGACTTATTATCGTAACTTCAGGATTTGCATTGCTAACAGGATCCTTTTCAAAACATAAAGGAATGGATAAGCAGCGCGTAAAAGACGATGCTTATCAGCGGGAAGGAGTTTCTCTGACACCACTGGCAATCCCTATGCTGGCAGGCCCGGGCTCAATTTCTTTGTTAATTGGAATGTATCAGGAATATGGGGCTTTTTATGAAAGGATCATCACAGTTCTGGCTATTTTTGCAGTTTGCCTGGCAACCTTTGGCGTTCTAAAAAGCTCCCATTATATAGTGAGAATACTAGGAGCTTCCGGAATTAACGCAATTTCCAGGATAATAGGATTTATTGTAATCGCAATTGGGATAGAGTATATCAGCTCGTCCATAATAATGGTTTTAGCGAGCGCTTTAAATTAAATCTTTGTTTACCTTTTTCCGAAGGCAACTCCTCCAACTAATGCCAAAATACCCAGTACGATCATTGCGTAAGACTGCGTTTTATCGCCTTGAGCTTCAATCTTTAGAGGCCCGGCTTCCATTAGTACTTCCGGAGTTATTAAGGTATATAATCCATAGCCTACCAAGGCTACTCCAGCAACTAATAAAACTATCTTAAGGGTGTTGTTCATTTTGTTTAAAATTTATTAATTTAAGTGAAAGTAGACAATTTATTCTTAAATTATGAACTATTAAAATATTCTATGAGAATTTTACTTACCGGTGCCAATGGCTACATTGGATTAAGACTTTTACCTCAACTAATAGAACTTGGTCACGAAGTAGTTTGTGCTGTAAGGAACAAAAACAGATTATCTGCTAACAAAGAATTGCTTTCAAAAATAGAAATAGTTGAAATAGATTTTCTTGAACTTCCTGATGAAACACCCGATGCGATTAAAAATATTGATGCAGCATATTATTTGATCCATTCCATGTCCGGTTCTATGGAAGATTTTGATGAACAGGAAGCAGAATCGGCTCAAAATTTCAATAAGCTGATGGCAGAAACTTCGGTAAAGCAGGTGATTTATCTTAGCGGAATTGTAAATGAAGAAAAACTTTCCAGGCATCTTCAATCCAGGAAAAGGGTGGAGGAAATTTTATATCAGGGTGATTTCAAACTAACGGTTCTAAGAGCAGCTATCATTGTGGGTTCCGGAAGTGCTTCCTTTGAGATCATCAGGGATCTCTGTGAGAAATTACCAATAATGATCACTCCCAAATGGGTAAACACAAAATGCCAGCCCACATCAATAAGAGATGTTCTACTCTTTCTTACCGGGGTGCTTGGGAATGAAAAATGCTATAATAATTCTTTTGATATTGGAGGCCCCGACGTGCTTTCGTATAAACAGATGATGCAGCAATATGCTGAAGTTAGGGATTTAAAATTATACATTCTGGATGTTCCCATAATGTCTCCAAAACTATCTTCTTACTGGCTGTATTTTGTCACCTCCACCTCCTATAAACTTGCTGTAAACCTTGTAAACAGCATGAAAGTAGAAGTGATTTCCAATGATAAGCGGCTTGAGGAAATTTTAGACCTTCATCCCATTTCCTATAAAGAGGCAATCAAACTGGCATTTTATAAAATTGAACAAAACCAGGTCATTTCAAGCTGGAAAGACTCCATGAGTAGCGGCAGATTTCGCAAAGACCTTAATAAATACATCCAGGTACCTACCTTTGGCTGCTTAAAAGATGCGCAATCGATCAAGATTGAAAATCCGGAGGAAGTTCTTGAGCGAATTTGGACCATTGGCGGATTAACCGGCTGGTATTACGGAAACTGGCTATGGAAAGTACGCGGCTATCTTGATAAAGCTTTTGGAGGCGTAGGGCTTAGGCGCGGAAGAACGCATCCTTCTAAAATTAATGTGGGGGATTCCCTTGATTTCTGGAGGGTTTTACTTGCCGATAAAGAGCAAAAACGACTTTTGCTTTTTGCCGAAATGAAAGTTCCCGGAGAAGCCTGGCTTGAATTTGAAATCGATGACGAAAATGTGCTTCATCAAACTGCCACCTTTCGGCCTAAAGGAATTTGGGGCAGACTTTACTGGTATTCCATGCTCCCTTTTCATTATTTTATATTTGATGGAATGCTTAAAAGAATCGCTAAAGGCGATAAAAAGTAAGGCAAGGAGATTTAAAATCACCTTGCTTACATCAAAAAACCTCGATACAAGCATACGAGGTTTGTCCAGATAATTAGGAAAGAAAATATTTTAAAAATTGGCGGCAACCCTGAGCCGTTACTACCTATACCCTTGGCAGGAAAACTTCCGCCAACATGCAGCGAGCGCTTCCGCCTCCGCAGGTTTCAATAGTATTCAAATTTGAACTTAGGATCTCACAATATTTCTCTATGGCATTTATTTGACCTTTTGTCAAACTTTTACGAGCGGTATCGCTCATAACAAGATGTTTTTTGCCATTAGTCCCAAGAACCTGCAACATGTTACCTGCAAACTGCTGAATTTGAGCTTCGGTAATAGGAATAATCTCTTTCCCGTCCTCTTTTAAATGTTTTCTAACATTCTTTCTCTCCTTAACATCATCTATGCAATCCAGGCAAATTACCGCAAACTCTTCGGCTACACACATCATAACATTGGTATGATAAATAGCTTTCCGGTCTCCTGCTACATCCTGAAAGGCTTTAAAGACAACAGGAGTGTATTCAAAATCCTCACAAAACTCAATAAGCAAGTCTTCATCAGCTCTGGGAGACAAAGCACAATATGCTTTTCTATTAACTCTGTCCAGAATCAGACTTCCTGTACCTTCCAGGAAAATTTCTTCTTCTTCAGCTTGGGTATAATCCACAACCTCATCGATCTTAAAACCTCGACTTTCCAGAGCCTCAAAAAATTCCATGCGTCGTTCCTTTCTTCTGTTTTCTGCAAACATAGGATATATTGCAACTCTTCCATCATTATGAAAAGAAACCCAGTTATTTGGAAAAATGGAATCCGGAGTATCCAGTTCTTTTTTATCATTTACAACGATTACATTCACTCCTACTGCTTCCAGTTTTTCCACAAAAGCATCAAACTCCTCCTGTGCCTTTTTATTGATTTCTTCCTGCTTTAGCTGAAGATCTTCCTGGAAATAATTGTTTACCGCGGTTTGTTCATTCATTCTAAAAGCCACCGGGCGTACCATCAATACACTGTTTGTTGTTTGTTCCATCTTTTTATTCTCTTATTAGTGGCAATGTTGAACATCGTAAAAGTCCTTCCTGTTTAGAAATTTCGGCATAAGGAACTTCCTCTACCTTAATACCCTGTTGGCGCAACCAGGTATTCAATCGGGTAAAATTCTTTTCTGAAATTACAACTTCTTCTGAAATTGAAAAAATATTGGAATTCATGTTATACATTTCATCCCGGGTTATTTCAAAAATATTTTCCTTTCCGAAGAGATTCACCAACCATTCATATTCTTCTTCAATTAAAAATCCGCCTTTATAAATAATCGCTTTATCCTTCCCTACCGGCTGAAAGCAGCAATCCAGATGCAAGGCATTTTCCCTGGCTTCGGTATTTGATTTTCTAAGGCTAAAGGAAACGACCTTCTTTTTAGGGAATAGTTCCTGAAGTGCTACTACCGCTTCCATATTTGTGCGTGCAGTTATAAATTCCTTATAATCATCTCCTTTGTAGGTACCAACAAGGATATAATCTTTATATGGCATTACATCTCCCCCTTCAATATGGGCATCTTCGGGTAAGGTAATTACATTCTCCGGAGCAATTTGTTCGATGACGTGATTGATAGCTTCAATTTCTTCATCCCTATCCGGTAAAATATTGGCTTTTATAAATTTATCTTCAATCACAAAAGCGATATCCCGGGCAAAGATTTGGTTATAATCTTCAATAAGTTTAGGCCTGAAGACCTGAACATTATATTTTTCAAGAACAGCAGCTACAGCCTCCATTTCAAGAACCATATCCTCTTCTTTAGGATAGGTACCGGATTTTATGAATTCCGCCGATTTAGGATCATAAGCTTCCTCAAGTTTAGGCACCGGTCCAACATTCTTGGCAGTGCCTAACACTACCGCCTTTAAAGGGGCGGTTTCACTTGTTATATTTAATTTCAACATTGCTGTCTCTCATTTTTTGCAAATATAAAAAAAGCTCCGCTGGAAAAGTATGTTTTAATCTAAATTGAAGCGTCTATTTTTAGCATTTTTCAATAAAAAAAAGCCCCATTATAAAATGAAGCTTTCGTTTAGTACAAAATGATTTTTTATCTGTTATCCAATTGCTTAAAACCACGAAGATTTTCGCCTATATAAACCTGGCGAGGTCTTCCAATAGGTTCTTTGCCTAAGCGCATTTCTTTCCATTGAGCGATCCAACCTGGTAATCTTCCAACTGCGAACATTACTGTAAACATTTCTGTGGGAATTCCCATCGCGCGATAAATAATACCTGAATAGAAATCTACGTTTGGATATAATTTACGCTCTACAAAATAAGGATCTTCCAGGGCTGTTTTTTCAAGAGCTTTTGCTATATCAAGAATTGGATCCTCGACACCTAGCGCTTCCAATACTTCATCTGCAGACTTTTTAATAATCTTGGCGCGGGGATCAAAGTTTTTGTAAACCCTATGCCCAAAGCCCATCAATCTAAATGGATCCTCTTTATCTTTTGCTTTTGCTATAAATTTAGAAGTATCTCCTCCGTCATTTTGAATTTCTTCAAGCATTTCTATAACTGCCTGGTTTGCTCCTCCGTGAAGTGGACCCCACAATGCAGAAACTCCGGCAGATATTGAGGCAAATAAACCGGCCTGAGAAGAACCTACCAATCTAACTGCAGATGTAGAACAGTTTTGTTCGTGATCTGCATGAAGGATCAATAATTTATCCAATGCATCTACAATGGTTTGATCTTGTATATATTCCTCTCCTGGCTTTTCAAACATCATTTTTAAAAGACTTTCCACATAACCAAGACTTGTATCACGATTGTTTAAGGGTTGATCATTTCTTTTTCGTAAAGTCCAGGCTGCAAGGGTAGGAAATTTAGCCAATATCTTAACGATAGCCTTATACATATCCTCCTCAGAATCTACATTGACAGATTTTGGATTAAAAGCTATGAGTGCACTTGTCAAGGAAGATAACATCCCCATTGGATGGGCAGAGGAAGGAAAGCCATTAATGACTTTCTGCATATCCTCATTCACTTCACTTTGATCTATTATATCTTTTTTGAATTTATCTAATTGTTGCTTATTAGGTAGTTCTTCAAAAATCAACAGATATACAACCTCAAGGAAATCTGCCTTTTCCGCAAGTTCCTCAATCGAATATCCTCTATACCGAAGGATTCCTTTTTCTCCATCCAGGAAAGTGATAGCACTTTCACAACTACCCGTGTTTTTAAATCCCGGGTCAAGTGTTATTGCTCCTGTTTCTCCTCTTAAACTCTTAATATCAATGGCAACTTCATTTTCTGTTCCAATGGTTACCGGGAATTCATATTTCTTCCCATCTATCTCTATCGTAGCAACTTTTGACATATTGTTATTATTACTTTTTGGTGATTAATCTAATACTGCTAAAATACAAAAATTCGTTCGAAAACACTGCTATATGGGGTGTTCAATTTTAGCTAAAAGTGTAATAAAAGTAGTTTTTACAATTAAATTTATCAATAAATAAATAGAACCTGAGTTTTTTCCGAAATACGTAATTCAACAGGAATTGTTTTAAACGACAAAAGCCTCTCTAGATTAGAGAGGCTTTTATAGAACTTTAATATTTTTTTATATTTTAAAAGCGTTCTCCTGCGGAAAATACCCCACGCTACCTAGTTCTTCTTCAATTCTCAATAACTGATTGTACTTGGCCATACGGTCACTTCTGGAAGCCGATCCTGTTTTGATTTGACCTGTGTTTAAAGCAACAGCAAGATCGGCAATAATGCTATCTTCAGTTTCTCCCGAACGATGAGAGATCACAGAGGTATATCCGGCATTTTTTGCCATATTAACAGCCGCAATTGTTTCGCTTATGGTACCTATTTGATTAAGTTTTATAAGAATTGAATTTCCTATACCTTCCCTTATTCCTCTTCCTAGTCGCTCAACATTGGTAACAAATAAATCATCTCCCACCAACTGAACTTTATCCCCAATCTTTTCGGTTAAATATTTCCATCCATCCCAGTCATTTTCATCCATTCCATCTTCAATGGAGATGATAGGATATTTGGAAGCCAATTCAGCAAGATAATCTGCCTGGTCTTCACTACTTCTTATTTTACCTGAAGCACCTTCAAATTTGGAATAATCATATTTTCCATTTTCATAAAATTCTGCTGCAGCACAATCCAAAGCGATCATCACTTCATCTCCACCTTTATAACCCGCATTTTTAATGGCAAGCAAAATTGTATCAAGAGCATCTTCAGTTCCATCTAAGGTAGGAGCAAACCCGCCTTCATCCCCAACTGCAGTACTCAAACCTCTATCGTGAAGCACTTTTTTAAGATTATGGAATATTTCGGTACCCATTTTTAGCGCATGGGTAAAATTCTTTGCCTTTACGGGCATGATCATAAATTCCTGAAACGCAATAGGAGCATCACTGTGGGAACCTCCATTTATAATGTTCATCATAGGCACAGGAAGCGTGTTTGCGCTAACTCCACCAAGATATCTGTACAATGGCATATTCAATTCATTGGCAGCCGCTTTTGCAACAGCCATGGAAACACCAAGAATGGCATTAGCCCCTAAATTTGCTTTATTTGGAGTGCCATCCAATTCGATCATTGCCTGATCGATTATATTTTGATCGAAAACCGAATATCCCAATAGTTCTTCTGCCAGGATGGTATTCACATTCTCTACCGCTTTTAATACTCCTTTCCCCATATAATCACTTCCTCCGTCACGCAGCTCTACAGCTTCATGTTCGCCTGTTGAAGCACCGGAAGGCACTGCTGCTCTTCCAAGGATACCATTCTCTGTTGTTACATCTACTTCAACGGTAGGATTACCTCTTGAGTCAAAAATTTGACGGGCGTGAACATTGATTATTACACTCATAATTATTTATTTATTATTATTTTCTAAAACAGATAGCAATATACGAATACAAGTGTTGATTAACCAGTAAAATAGCAGGTTTTGGCGTAAATTTATACGAAAACGATTTCGAAAACTGGGTTCCAAAAAGGACTATTTTGCGAATACATCCCAGTAAAACCGAAGTCCTAAGCCAATTGTGGAACTGTTTGAAATAGTTGTCCTGATGTTATATTCTGAAAAATCCAGTTTTTGAAAAGCTTCATCAGTATTTAAAAACGTGTAATGAACTGCTAAAGTAAACCAGTAGGAATCTGTCTTTACTGCAAAGCCTTCCAAGGCTATAGAAAAACTCCAGAAGGAAATTGGAACTGAAGTTTTTTGTCGTTCCTCGAGGCCATAATCTCCATTATTCAACAAAACAAAATAATCTCCCTTTGCTTTAACTTGTCCAATATGATATTTCGGAGAAATAATAAGAAAGGCATCTTCCCTCCCAAATTTCAATTTTGGCGAAATGGTAAGTAAAGATCCATTAAAACTTTTTTCGAGCCGCTGCAAAGATTGTGCATTTGGATCTATAGGATTTAAGATGTCTTGTTCATTTAATGCTCCAAAGTACAAATCATAGCCAATTTCAGGAGCAAAGAATTTCCACTGGTAAACCTGTGCCCCAACATTAAAATTACCTATAGAATTATTGCTGAAACCTGTATTCCTGTAATATTCAAATCCAGCGTAAACTACAGGGTGATTTTGAGCCCCTGCATTTAAGCTGCTTGCCAGAAAAAGAATGAATATAATTAATTTGATAACAGCCATCCTAATCTAAGGCCAATTATTGGAGAGAAAAAAGAACTACCAGATTCGTTAAAACCGTAACCTGCTCCTAAATTTAGGTCTAATTTAAATCCGATTCCATAATAACGTTGTAAGCCCCAAACCGGCCCGATAACTCCAAAATAATCTTCATTGTACTCGAGGTCTCCAATGATGGGTTTTCCAAACTGGACAGCTCCGCTTAACGCAATATAATTAGCGCTATTATTGCCAATATCCTTCTCTTTTTCCAGACGTTTTTGCAAATTATAGTAATAGCGGTATTGCACATTAAGTATTGGGTATATACCAAAACCTTCACCGATGTAGCTATTCTTTCTATAAGCTAAACCTGTCCCTGCCCGTAAATCTAAAGTAGTGGTGTTTGTAAGTCCATATTCATACTCCAACCCCGGCGTTAAGATATTTACCGATAATAATCCATTTTCAACTGAAGCTTGGTCTTGTGCATTGATAGAAAATGAGAAAAGGCCAAAACCTAGTAGTAGAAATTTTTTCATTTATGAATTTTGTAAGGTTTTGATGAATTTGAGGCTGCAATATAGATTAAAATCAGTTTTAACAAAAGAAAAGCCCAAAATCTTTAAATTTTGGGCTTTTATCAATTTTTAATAGAAAATATTTAAGCTTTTGCACCTTTTATTCTATCCATAAATTCATCAAAAAGATAGGCCGCATCATGCGGTCCCGGACTAGCCTCCGGGTGATATTGCACTGAAAAACAGTTCTTGTTTTTCATCCTCATTCCTCCAATGGTGTTATCATTTAAACAAATATGGGTGATCTCAAAATCGAAATGAGCGGCAGTTTCCTTCTCATCTACCGAGAATCCGTGATTTTGTGATGTAATTTCACCTTTTCCGGTTAAAAGATTTTTAACCGGGTGATTGATCCCTCGATGTCCATGATGCATTTTATAAGTTGAAATCCCATTTGCTAAAGCGATAACCTGGTGTCCAAGACAAATTCCAAATAGGGGTTGATCATTTTCCAAAATGATCTTTGTCAATTCAATAGCTTCAGAAAGGGGTTTTGGATCACCAGGTCCATTGGATAGAAAATATCCATCTGGATTCCAGCTACTCATTTCCTCATAGGTCGCATTGTAAGGAAATACCTTTACATAGGCATCCCTTTCATCAAAATTACGCAGGATGTTCTTTTTAATTCCAATATCTAATGCAGCAATTTTATAGGATGCATTTTCATTTCCGTAGAAATAAGGCTCCTTTGCAGAAACTTTTGAAGCCAGTTCAAGACCGTTCATATCGGGCACTTTGGCTAATTCCTCTTTTAGACCGGAAATATTGTCAACATCTGTAGAGATAATGGCATTCATAGCTCCATGCTCCCTAATGTAGGTTACTAAAGCTCTTGTATCCACATCAGAAATTGCAAACAAATCATTTTTGTTCAAAAATTCTTCCAACGAATTATCTGCTGCCGGCCTTGAATAGTTATAACTAAAATTCTTACAAATCAAACCCGAGATCATCGGTTGATAAGATTCGTTTTCTTCCTCATTCACGCCATAGTTTCCAATATGCGCATTGGTCGTAACCATAAGCTGACCAAAGTAAGAAGGATCTGTGAATATTTCCTGATATCCGGTCATCCCGGTGTTGAAACAAACTTCTCCTACCGCACTTCCATCCTTATTTCCAACAGATTTCCCGTGGAATATTGTTCCATCTGCCAGTAATATTATTGCCTTTTTTCTTGTTTGATATTTCATCTGTATATTATATTGTTTTAGTGGACTCCAGATAGCTATCGGGAGTAACAACCATATTATAGTTTTCCTGTACGAGAAATTTTATTCTCACGGGTGTTTCATAGCTAGGCGTGTAAACTTTCTGAGGTTGTTGGATTTGCTAACTCACCATATCCGCTTTCGCGAAAATAGTATAAAAAAATTATATAAAAAAAAGGATAAACCTTGATGGCTTATCCTTTTTTAAATTGTGATGTAAAAGAATCATTACTAGGCTTCTTTAGAATCATCTTTTTTATCTTCTTTGGTTTCAGAAGGTTTGGTTTCAGCTTTAGGAGCGGCTTTTGCCTCAGGAGCAGCCTTTGCATCTGCACCAGTCTCTTCAGCTTTTTTCTTACCAGCTCTACGAGTTGATTTTTTCTTCTCAGGTTTGGTTAGGTTATAAATTTCGTTATAATCTACCAATTCGATCATCGCCATATCTGCATTATCACCAAGACGATTACCTAATTTGATAATTCGGGTATATCCGCCTGGACGATCTCCAACTTTTGGAGCTACATCCCTGAACAATTCTGCCACAAAATCCTTTTGACGAAGTTTGGCAAAAACCAATCTTCGGTTATGAGTAGTATCCACTTTAGATTTTGTAACCAAAGGTTCTACAAACTGCTTTAAAGCTTTTGCTTTTGCAACAGTTGTGTTTATGCGCTTATGCTCAATTAGGGAGCACGCCATGTTTGCCAACATGGACATACGGTGTGCTTTTTTCCTTCCTAAGTGATTTATTTTTTTTCCGTGTCTCATTTTTTCTTAGATATTAGACGTTAGATATGAGGTTTTAGATTTTTACTTCTTAATGTGAGAAAGATGTGTTTCAACTTTTCTCAAATCTAATGTCTCATTTCTTGAGTCTATATTAGTCTTTATCCAATTTATATTTTGAAAGATCCATCCCAAAGTTTAAACCTTTATTGTTCACAAGCTCTTCAAGCTCGGTTAAAGATTTTTTACCAAAGTTGCGGAACTTCATCAAGTCATTTTTATTATAGGAAACTAAATCCCCCAGCGTATCAACTTCTGCAGCTTTCAAGCAGTTTAGCGCTCTTACCGAAAGATCCATATCCACCAATTTCGTTTTTAGCAACTGTCTCATGTGAAGGGATTCTTCATCATAGGTTTCAGTTTGTGCTATTTCATCTGCTTCAAGGGTGATGCGCTCATCAGAGAACAACATAAAGTGATGTATCAGTGTTTTAGCAGCTTCGGTTAAAGCTTCTTTAGGATGAATGGATCCATCGCTTACGATTTCAAAAATCAATTTTTCATAATCGGTTTTTTGCTCTACCCGAAAGTTTTCAATACTATATTTTACATTTTTGATTGGGGTATAAACCGAATCTGTAAAAATAGTACCTAAAGGTGCATTTGCTTTTTTGTTCTCTTCTGCAGGAACATAACCACGACCTTTTTCAACAGTAAGTTCCATATTGAAACTCACTTTTTTATCAAGATTACAAATCACCAAATCTGGATTCAGGATTTGAAAACCGGAGATAAATTTTTGAAAATGACCGGCAGTAAGCTGATCCTGACCTGAGACAGAAATTGTAACGGCTTCGTTGTCTATTTCATCAATTTGCCTTTTAAACCTTACTTGTTTCAGGTTTAATATAATTTCTGTTACATCTTCCACCACGCCAGGGATTGTAGAGAATTCATGATCAACTCCTTCAATGCGAACAGAGGTGATTGCAAATCCTTCTAATGATGATAACAGTACTCTTCTTAAAGCGTTACCAACGGTTAATCCATAACCTGGTTCCAAAGGACGAAATTCAAATTTCCCTTCGAAATCAGTGGAATCAATCATTATAACTTTATCGGGCTTCTGAAAATTTAGTATTGCCATATTACGACTTCTGTGAATTATTACTTCGAATATAATTCGACGATGAATTGTTCATTAATATTTTCCGGAATTTGAACTCTACCAGGTACAGAAACATACGTTCCCAGTTTGGTTTCGTTATTCCAGGTAATCCACTCATAGGTTGCACTTGAGTTGGAAAGTGAATTTAGAATTGCTTCTAAAGATTTCGACTTTTCTCTAACCCCAACTACATCACCGGGATTTAATTGATAAGACGGAATATTTACTAATTCACCATTTACGGTAATATGCCTGTGAGAAACCAATTGCCTTGCTCCGCTTCGTGAGGGAGAAACTCCCATTCTATACACTACATTATCAAGACGTGATTCACATAATTGCAACAACACTTCCCCGGTAATACCGTTAGCACGTGTTGCTTTTTCAAACATATTTCTGAACTGACGCTCTAAAATACCATAGGTATATTTAGCTTTTTGCTTTTCCATTAACTGGATAGCATATTCAGATTTTTTACCTCTTCTACGGTTGTTCCCGTGTTGTCCGGGAGGGTAATTTCTTTTTTCAAAAGACTTGTCATCTCCGAAAATAGCTTCGCCAAATTTACGAGCTATCTTAGTCTTTGGACCAGTATATCTTGCCATTATAAATTTTGTGTTTAAGAAAGCGATTATGAATTAAGGTCACTGTCCTTCGATAATCTGGGTGCTTTCCCTGTTTATACTTATTATTTATTAAACTCTACGTCTTTTTGGAGGTCTACAACCATTGTGCGGTAAAGGAGTAACATCAATAATTTCTGTTACTTCAATTCCTGCATTATGAATTGATCTTATTGCAGATTCTCTTCCGTTACCAGGACCTTTCACAAACACCTTTACTTTGCGCAATCCTGCTTCATGTGCTACTTTCGAAGCATCTTCAGCAGCAAGTTGTGCAGCATAAGGAGTGTTTTTCTTAGATCCTCTAAAGCCCATTTTACCGGCTGAAGACCAGGAAATCAAATCTCCTTTTTTATTTGTCAAAGATATAATAATGTTGTTAAAAGAAGCAGTAACATGCGCTTCTCCATTGGACTCCACAATTACTTTACGTTTCTTTTGAGCTGTTTTAGTTTTTGCCATCCTACTTATTATTTAGTTGCTTTCTTCTTGTTGGCAACTGTTTTTCTTCTTCCTTTTCTCGTTCTGGAGTTATTCTTAGTTCTTTGACCTCTTAAGGGAAGTCCAGATCTATGACGAACACCACGGTAGCATCCAATGTCCATAAGACGTTTGATACTCATTTGTACTTCTGAACGAAGTTCTCCTTCAATTTTGAAAGTTCCTACAGTTTCACGAATACGTCCGATTTCATCATCGTCCCAATCTGAAACTTTTTTACTTTCATCTACATTAGCATCTTTCAGGATTTCCTGAGCTCTGCTCTTTCCAATTCCGAAGATATAGGTCAAAGCTATAACTCCGCGCTTTTGTTTTGGTATATCAACACCTGCAATTCTAGCCATAACTTATCCTTGTCTTTGTTTGAATTTCGGATTCTTTTTGTTTATCACGTAAAGCCTGCCTTTTCTGCGTACAATCTTGCACTCGGCACTTCTTTTTTTAACTGATGCTCTAACTTTCATCTTAATTAATATCTATAAGTTATTCGAGCCTTTGATAAATCGTATGGGCTCATTTCTAATTTGACTTTATCCCCGGGTAATAATTTAATATAATGCATACGCATTTTACCCGAAATATGAGCGGTCACAACGTGACCATTCTCCAGTTCTACCCGGAACATAGCATTTGATAATGCCTCAATGATTGTTCCGTCTTGTTCAATTGCTGATTGTTTTGCCATAATTACGCTATTGCTTTTCTGTTTTTTCCAGTTTTCATCAAACCGTCGTAATGCCTATTTAACAAGTACGAATTCACTTGTTGCATAGTGTCAATCGCAACCCCTACCATAATTAGTAGGGAAGTACCTCCAAAGAACAATGCCCAACCCTGTTGTACACCCAACAGTTGAACTACAACAGCGGGGAACACCGCTATTAAAGCAAGGAAAATTGAACCCGGAAGGGTAATTTGTGACATGATCCTATCCAGGAATTCCCCTGTTTCAGAGCCTGGACGAATACCGGGTATAAACCCACCACTTCGCTTAAGATCATCTGCCATTTTATTGGTAGGTACTGTAATTGCCGTGTAAAAATACGTAAACACAATAATCAATAAGGCGAAAACCAAATTGTACCAAAACCCAAATATATCACTAAACGCAGCTGCAATTCCTTGTGAGGTCTCTCCTTCAGAAAGTCCTGCTACGGCAGCTGGTATAAACATTATAGCTTGTGCGAATATAATTGGCATTACACCGGAAGCATTTAATTTAAGAGGTATATACTGTCTTGAACCAAATACATTCTTTTCATATCCACCGGATGCTGTTCTTCTGGCATACTGAACCGGGATTTGACGAACTGCCATCACCAGCATTACAGATGCAAGAATAATAAGGAACCAAATTACCAATTCAATTAAAATCATAATTAAACCACCATTAGATTCGAAAACCCTGGAAGCAAATTCCTGAATAAAGGCCTGAGGAAGGGTGGCAATAATACCAACCATAATCAATAGGGAAATCCCATTTCCTATTCCTTTATCAGTGATCTTTTCACCCAACCACATTGCAAAAATAGTTCCTGTGGTTAATATAATTACTGAAGAAGCTACGAATGTAACGGTATCTCCAAGTAAAAAGGCACTTTGAGGCAAGGTTGAAAAAAGGTTATAAATATAACCAGGACCCTGCACTAAAGTAATTGCTATTGTTAACCATCTTGTTATCTGGTTGATTTTTCTTCTACCACTTTCTCCCTCTTTTTGTAATTTTTGCAAATAAGGAACCGCAATTCCCATAAGCTGCACTACAATAGAGGCAGAGATATATGGCATAATTCCTAATGCAAAAACCGAAGCATTTGAAAAGGCACCACCGGTAAACGCATTAAGGAGGCCTAAAAGACCTCCATCAGTTTGACTTGCCAAATTGGAAAGCTGTGAAGCATCTACCCCTGGCAAAACAACCTGCGCACCAAACCGATAAACCAATAACAAACCAAGGGTCACTAAAATTCTATTTTTTAGTTCCTCAATTTTCCAGATATTTTTAAGAGTACTGATAAATTTCATCGTTTATCTATT
This sequence comes from Gillisia xinjiangensis, assembly GCF_046298265.1. NCBI lineage: Bacteria > Pseudomonadati > Bacteroidota > Flavobacteriia > Flavobacteriales > Flavobacteriaceae > Gillisia > Gillisia xinjiangensis. The sequence continues at coordinate 113,828 of NZ_JBKAHK010000001.1, forward strand.
ATAAAGTAACAACTTCACCTCCGGCAGCTTCGATAGCTTCCTTTGCTGAGGCAGTAAATTTATGAACAGATATTTTCAACGTTGCTTTTAATTCTCCTCTACCTAATATCTTTACTAGTTCGTTTTTTCCGGCTAAACCATTTTCAACCAAAACCTGCATATCTACGGTATCTTTAATCCTACCGTTATCTACAAGCATTTGAAGTGTATCAAGGTTAATACCCTGATGTTCTTTTCGGTTAATGTTGGTAAAACCAAATTTTGGCACCCTACGTTGAAGCGGCATTTGACCACCTTCAAAACCAATTTTCTTAGAATAACCAGAGCGGGATTTGGCACCTTTATGACCACGAGTAGAAGTTCCTCCTTTACCGGATCCTTCACCCCTACCTACTCGCTTATTGTTACTTTGAACTGAACCTTTTGCAGGTTTTAAGTTACTTAAATCCATGTGAATTTATTATTTTGTTTCCTCTACGGAAACTAAGTGTTTAACTTTATCTACCATACCAAGGATATTTGGTGTGTTTTCGTGCTCTACTACCTGGTTTAATTTTCTAAGACCAAGTGCTTCTAAAGTACGTTTCTGGTTTTGAGTACGTTTAATTGCACTTTTAACCTGTGTAACTTTTATCTTTCCCATTTTATCCTTGAATTAACCTTTAAATACTTTATCTAATGTAACTCCACGTTGTTTCGCTACAGTTTGGGCACTCCTCAATTGCAATAAAGCATCAAAAGTGGCTTTTACCACGTTATGCGGATTTGAGGATCCCTGATTTTTTGAAAGTACATCGTGAATACCAACAGATTCCAATACTGCACGTATTGCTCCACCGGCGATTACTCCAGTACCAGTTGCCGCTGGCAACAATAATACTCTTGCTCCACCATACTTCCCTTTTTGTTCGTGTGGGATGGTTCCTTTGTTTAAGGGGATTCTTACCAAATTCTTTTTGGCATCCTCTACACCTTTGGAAATAGCATCGGCAACCTCTTTAGATTTACCTAAACCCTGGCCTACTACACCATTTTCATCACCTACTACTACAATCGCAGAGAAACCAAATGCTCTACCACCTTTTGTAACTTTAGTAACACGTTGTATACCTACCAAACGATCCTTTAATTCAAGACCCGCCGGTTTTACAAGTTCTACATTTTTATAATCTTGATACATATCTTTTTAGAATTTTAGTCCTCCTTCACGGGCACCATCTGCCAACGATTTAACTCTTCCATGATATAAATAACCACCTCTGTCAAAAGAGATTGTTTCTATACCGGCTTTTAACGCCTTTTCGGCAAGACTTTTACCAACCAAAGTTGCTTTCTCAATCTTGTTTCCTTCTGCCGAAGTTACGTCTTTATCTCTTGAAGAAGCTGCAGCCAAAGTTTTTCCTTCCACATCGTCTACTATTTGGGCATAAATTTCTTTATTGCTCCTAAATACTACCAATCTTGGACGGCTTTGTGTACCACTAATATCCTTACGAATACGCTTCCTAATCTTTTGTCTTCTATCTTGTTTTGAAAATGCCATATCTAAAGTCTATTAAGCCGATTTACCAGCTTTTCTTCGTAATTGTTCTCCTACAAACTTAATACCTTTCCCTTTGTAAGGCTCTGGAGCCCTGAAAGAACGTATTTTAGCTGCTATCTGGCCTACCAGTTGTTTATCATATGAAGTCAATTTCACGATAGGGTTTTTACCTTTATCTGAAATTGTTTCCACTTTCACTTCAGGAGCCAATTCAAAAACAATATTATGAGAGAATCCAACAGCGATTTCCAATCTTTGTCCCTGGTTTGATGCACGATAACCTACACCTACAAGTTCCAATTGCTTGGTAAATCCGTTTGCTACTCCTTCAATCATATTATTTACCAAAGAACGGTATAACCCGTGCTTTGCTTTTTGGTCCTTTTTTTCAGAGAATCGCTCAAAAGTAATGATTCCATCTTCAATTTTAATGTCGATGTCACTAAATTCCTGAGTTAATTCTCCTAATTTTCCTTTTACCTTCACAATTCCGTCCTTAACGTCAACTGTAACGCCTTCTGGGATAGTGATTGGGTTTTTACCTATTCTTGACATTTCTTAAGTCTTTAAGTATTAGTAAACGTAACAAAGAACTTCACCACCCACATTTTCAGCTTTGGCCTGCTTTCCAGTCATTACCCCATGAGAGGTAGAAACTATCGCTATTCCAAGTCCGTTAAGGATACGAGGTACTTCGTTAAATCCGGCGTATTTACGCAAACCGGGTTTACTTATTCGTTGAATATTCTTTATTACTGACTCTTTAGTAAGTTTATCGTACTTAAGTGCTATTTTGATGGTTCCCTGGTGGGAATTCTCTTCAAATTTGTAACTAAGAATATATCCTTGATCGAATAATATTTTAGTGATCTCCTTTTTAAGATTAGAAGCTGGTATCTCAACCACTCTGTGGTTTGCAAGTACCGCATTTCTAATTCTTGTTAAATAATCTGCAATAGGATCTGTAGTCATTTGTTTTTATTTTCGAAAGTGGTTTTTCAATCCCGATAGCTTTCGGGATGAAACCTTCCTCCTGTTAAATCTTAATTACCAACTAGCTTTTCTTACCCCTGGGATTAATCCCATATTGGCCATTTCTCTAAACATCACACGGGAAAGTCCAAACTGTCTCATGTAGCCTTTAGGTCTTCCTGTTAATTTGCATCTATTATGCAACCTAACGGGAGAGGCATTTTTTGGAAGTTTCTGCAAGCCTTCGAAATCTCCGGCTTCTTTTAAAGCTTTTCTTTTCTCTGCATATTTCTTCACAGTTTTTTGTCTCTTCACCTCTCGGGCTTTCATTGATTCTTTAGCCATAATTAATTCTTTTTAAAAGGTAAACCCAGTTCCGTTAACAATGATTTTGCTTCCTTATCTGTAGCTGCATTAGTTACAAATGTAATATCCATTCCAGAGATTTTATTCACCTTATCGATATCGATCTCAGGGAAGATAATTTGTTCGGTAACACCTAAGTTATAATTACCTCTTCCATCAAAACCGGTAGCTTTAATTCCACTGAAATCACGAACCCTTGGAAGGGCCGATGTGATTAAACGATCCAGGAATTCATACATTCTATCTCCACGTAAAGTTACTTTGGCACCAATTGGCATCCCTTTACGAAGTTTGAAAGATGCAACATCCTTCTTAGATATGGTTGATACGGCTTTTTGACCGGTTATTGCAGTTAGTTCATCTACTGCATAATCAATCAATTTCTTGTCTGCTACAGCAGCTCCAACTCCCTTGCTCAAAACTATTTTTTGTAGTCTTGGAACTTCCATGATGTTGGAGTAACTGAATTCTTCTTTAAGAGAAGACATTACTCTGTCTCTATACTCTTGTTTAAGTCTTGGTACGTATGCCATAACTAAATTACTTCATTGGATTTTTTGGAAAATCTCACTTTCTTACCGTCTTCAGTCCTATAACCAACACGGGTGTTATCACCCTTTTTATCTATTAAAGATAAATTGGAAATATGAAGCGGAGCTTCCTTCTTTACTATTCCTCCTTGTGGATTGGATGCACTTGGCTTCTCATGTTTGGAAACCATATTCACACCTTCCACAATTGCTTTGTTCTTTTCACGAAGAATCTTTTGAACCTTTCCCTCCTGACCTTTATGATCACCAGCGATTATTCTAACTGTATCTCCGGATTTTATTTTAAGCTTGTTCATCATACTATGTATTAAAGCACCTCTGGCGCTAATGAAACAATCTTCATGAATTGCTTATCACGAAGCTCACGGGCTACAGGGCCAAATACACGTGTACCACGCATTTCACCTGTTGGATTCAAAAGAACACATGCATTATCATCAAAACGGATGTAAGATCCATCTGGTCTACGCACTTCCTTCTTGGTACGAACAACAACTGCTGTTGAAACCGCACCTTTCTTAATGCTTCCATTAGGTGTGGCTTCTTTAATACTGACAACTATTTTGTCTCCAACAGAAGCGTATCTTCTTTTTGTACCCCCTAATACCCTAATCGTCAAAACTTCTTTGGCGCCGGTATTGTCTGCTACTCTTAATCTGGACTCTTGTTGTACCATTTTATTTAGCTCTTTCTATAATTTCTACTAATCTCCAACATTTAGATTTACTCAATGGACGTGTTTCCATTATTTTTACTGTATCTCCAATGTTGCAGTCATTTGTCTCGTCGTGCGCCACATATTTCTTCGTTTTCAAAACGAACTTTCCATACATGGGGTGTTTTACCTTTTTAACTTCAGCAACCACTATGGATTTCTGCATTTTATTACTGGTAACTACACCTATACGTTCTTTTCTTAAATTTCTTTTTTCCATCTTTCAGCAGAATAACACTTATTGTTGTTCTCTTTTTGTTAACTCTGTAGCAATTCTCGCTATAGATCTTCTTACAGCACGAAGCTGTATTGGGTTCTCTAATGGCGATACTGCGTGAGCCATTTTTAAATCTGAATACGCTTTCCTGGTTTCACCAAGTTTTTCCTGCAATTCTGCTACAGATAATTCTCTTACTTCTGATTGTTTCATAACTTCTCTTAATTAAGCTTGATAATCTCTAGCTACAATAAACTTGGTTTTTACCGGAAGTTTTTGTGCGGCAAGTCGCAAAGCTTCTTTGGCCACATCATAAGGCACCCCTCCTATTTCGAAGAGGATCCTTCCTGGTCTAACAACTGCTGCCCAATATTCTACAGCACCTTTACCTTTACCCATACGTACCTCAAGAGGTTTCTTGGTGATAGGTTTATCTGGAAAGATTTTGATCCATAATGAACCTTCTCTTTTCATATAACGGGTTGCGGCTATACGCGCTGCTTCTATTTGACGTGCAGTAAGGAAATTTGAGTCTAATGATTTAATCCCAAATGTACCGTTTGAAAGTCTGTGCCCCCTTTGGGAGTTTCCTTTCATACGGCCCTTTTGCATCTTGCGATATTTTGTTCTTTTAGGCTGTAACATTTTTCTTTACTTTAAAAGATTACTTTCTACGACGTGACTTGTTACCACCTCGTGCGGCACCGGGTCCAGGTTTTCCACCACTTTTTTGCTTGTCCATGCCTACAAGAGGGGAAAGATCTCTTTTACCAAATACCTCACCTTTCATGATCCATACTTTAACACCTAATCTACCATATGTGGTATGTGCCTCAACTAAAGCATAATCAATATCGGCTCTAAAAGTTGACAAGGGAATTCTTCCATCTTTGTAGCCTTCAGAACGTGCCATTTCAGCACCGTTCAATCTACCTGAAATCTGGATTTTAATCCCTTCAGCATTCATTCTCATGGCAGCTGCGATGGCCATTTTTATTGCACGACGGTATGAGATTCTATTCTCAATTTGTCGTGCAACACTGGAGGCTACTAAATGTGCATCCAGTTCTGGTCTCTTGATTTCAAAAATGTTAATTTGAACTTCCTTGTCGGTAATTTTCTTAAGTTCCTCTTTCAACTTATCTACCTCCTGTCCACCTTTCCCAATGATAATACCGGGTCTGGCAGTGGTGATAGTAACGGTTATAAGTTTTAGAGTACGTTCGATAATTACCCTAGATACACTCGCTTTAGATAAACGAGCATGGATGTATTTTCTAATCTTATCGTCTTCGGCTAATTTATCGCCGTAGTCATTTCCTCCGTACCAGTTGGATTCCCATCCTCTTATGATACCAAGGCGATTCCCGATTGGATTTGTTTTTTGTCCCATACTCTTCTTAGCTTTGTGTATTATTGTTAGCTCCAAGCACTAATGTAACGTGGTTGGAACGTTTTCTTATTCTGTGAGCACGGCCCTGTGGTGCAGGACGCAATCTCTTTAACATACTACCTCCGTCTACACGGATCTCCTTCACAAATAATTCAGCTTCCTCTATACTTGCGTCCTCATTTTTGGCTTGCCAGTTTGCAATTGCAGACAATAACAATTTTTCCAATTTACGAGATGCCTCTTTAGAGCTAAATTTCAATATCTGAAGCGCTTTTTCTACTTTCTCACCACGAACCAAATCTGCGACTAAGCGCATCTTCCTAGGTGAAGTAGGGCAGTTATTCAGTTTTGCAAAAGCTAATAATTTCTTAGCTTCCTTTGTTTGCTCTGCTTTTTCTCTTTTACGAACTCCCATAGCTTCAGTTATCTTTTACCTTTATTTTTCGCACCTGCGTGACCTCTAAAAGATCTTGTAGGTGAGAATTCCCCTAATTTATGACCTACCATATTTTCGGTTACATAAACAGGAACAAATTGTTTCCCATTATGAACAGCGATGGTTTGCCCAACAAAATCCGGTGTTATCATTGAAGCCCTTGACCAGGTCTTAATAACAGCTTTCTTCCCGGATTCTACATTTTGGGAGATTTTTTTATCTAGTTTATAGTGAACGTAAGGTCCCTTTTTTAATGAACGTGCCATATCTTATTATTTCTTTCTACGTTCTACAATATATTTATTACTCGCTTTCGTTTTAGATCGGGTTCTGTAACCTTTAGCAGGTATACCTTTTCTAGAACGTGGGTGACCTCCGGAAGATTTCCCTTCACCACCACCCATTGGGTGATCCACAGGGTTCATCACAACCGGTCTGGTTCTTGGTCTTCTACCCAACCATCTGCTTCTACCGGCTTTCCCGGAAACAAGCAATTGATGATCACTGTTTGAAACAGCACCAATTGTACATATACAAGTAGTAAGTACTCTTCTAATTTCTCCTGACGGTAATTTTATGGTCGCATATTTCCCTTCTCTTGCCACAAGTTGAGCAAAAGCACCAGCACTACGAGCCATAACAGCTCCCTGCCCTGGTCGTAATTCAATACAGGAAATAACTGTTCCAAGAGGAATACTGGCCAAAGGCATTGCATTTCCAATTTCCGGTGCTGCCACAGCTGCATCTGAAACTATATTCTGCCCAACCTGAAGTCCATTTTGAGCAACAATATATCTTTTTTCGCCATCCTGATAATTCAATAATGCGATAAAAGCCGTTCTGTTCGGATCATACTCTATAGAGGCAACAGTAGCCGGAATTCCGTGCTTGTCGCGTTTAAAGTCTATAATCCTGTAACGCCTTTTGTGACCACCACCTTTATAGCGCATGGTCATCTTTCCTTGACTGTTTCTACCACCTGACTTTTTAATCGGAGCTAACAAACTCTTCTCCGGCTTATCAGTAGTAATGGCGTCAAAACCATTAACTACTCTAAAACGCTGCCCAGGGGTGATTGGTTTTAATTTTCTAACTGACATTCTTTAATCTTAAAGATTACTATATAAATCAATAGTTTCACCTTCCGCCACCTGTACATATGCTTTTTTATAAGCACTTGTTTTACCAGTGACCACACCTGTCTTTGTATAACGGGATTTGCGATCTGGACGGACATTCACTGTGCGAACTTTAGTAACTGAAACACCATAAGCAGATTCTACTGCGTTCTTAATTTCAATCTTATTCGCCTTATTATTAACAACAAATGAAAAGCGGTTATTCAACTCGCTATCTGCTGTTGCTTTTTCTGTAATAATAGGTTTTATTAAGACACTCATACTGCTTATTTACTTAAGTTCAACTCAATTCCTTCTAAAGACCCCTCTACAAACACAAGATTATTTGCATTTAATATTTTGTAAGTACTTAATTCTGAACTACTTACAACCTCAGAGCCCTTTAAATTGCGTGAGGACAAATATACATTTTTATTTGAGTCACCCAACACTATTAGAGATTTTTTACCTTCAACTCCCAAACCTTTCAAAACATCGATAAAGTTTTTGGTTTTTGGAGTGTCAAATTGAAAATCTTCTACAATTATTATCGCCTTATCCTGAGCCTTAAGAGAAAGAGCAGATTTTCTTGCCAATCTCTTTAAGTTCTTATTAAGTTTGAAACCATAGTTTCTTGGACGTGGTCCAAAAACGCGGCCTCCACCTTTAAAGATTGGAGATTTAATACTACCGGCACGTGCTGTACCTGTTCCCTTTTGCTTTTTGATCTTACGTGTACTTCCTGCTATTTCCGCACGCTCTTTTGCTTTGTGCGTACCCTGGCGCTGATTTGCCAGATATTGTTTAACATCAAGATATACCGCATGATTGTTAGGCTCTATTCCAAAAACAGCGTCAGAAAGGTTGACCTTTCTACCTGTTTCTTTTCCTTTAATATCTACAACTGCTATTTCCATTACTTCTGAATGATTACATACGAGTTCTTATGTCCCGGAACACATCCCTGAACTACAAGTAGGTTCTTATCTGAAACCACTTTTAAGACCCTTAAGTTTTCTACTTTCACTTTATCTCCACCCATTCGTCCAGCCATGCGCATTCCTTTAAATACCCTCGCTGGGTAAGATGCAGCACCAATGGAACCCGGGGCTCTTAAACGGTTGTGTTGACCGTGAGTAGCTTGACCCACACCAGCAAAACCGTGTCTCTTTACAACACCCTGGAAACCTTTACCTTTACTTGTACCGGAAACGTCAACAAACTCGCCCTCGGTAAAATGTTCAACTGTAATGGAATCTCCTAATTTGTGCTCTCCTTCAAATCCCTTGAATTCAACGACTTTGCGCATTGCTGCGGCTCCGGCTTTTTTAGCGTGCCCTGTGGCAGCTTTATTAGCAGTCTTTTTGTCATCGAAACCAAGTTGAAGAGCTTCGTACCCGTCGACCTCTATGGTTCTGACTTGGGTAATTACGCACGGCCCAGCTTGTATAACGGTACACGGAATGTTTTTCCCGTTCTCGTCAAAGATGCTGGTCATGCCTATTTTCTTTCCTATTAACCCAGACATAATTATTAATTATTAATTAAACTATTTATTTAAAAATATTCAGGACCGAAAATACTTTCAGTCCTGAATGTATTTTTACCGTTTTTCCTTTGCGAAACGCGCCGGACATGTATTGCAGAATCTGAATTCAAAATTCTGAATTCAAAATTTTGAATTATATCATCACACCTTGATCTCTACCTCTACTCCGCTGGGAAGCTCAAGTTTCATTAAGGCATCGATGGTTTTAGATGAAGAACTATAGATGTCCAACAACCTTTTGTACGAGCTTAATTGAAATTGCTCTCTTGCCTTTTTATTAACGTGAGGAGAACGCAATACTGTAAATATCTTTTTATGTGTTGGCAATGGGATTGGCCCGGTTACCACAGCACCCGTAGATTTTACGGTTTTTACGATTTTCTCTGCAGACTTGTCTACCAGATTGTGATCGTACGATTTTAGTTTTATTCTGATTTTCTGACTCATATCCCTTTAATTAATCGTTTGTTGTACCCTTAGCTGCTTTTATAACTGATTCTGAAATGTTGGAAGGAGTTTCAGCATAATGAGAAAATTCCATTGTTGAAGTCGCTCTACCAGATGATAATGTTCTTAATGTGGTAACATACCCAAACATTTCAGAAAGTGGCACTTCTGCTTTAATCACTTTTGCTCCAGATCTGTCGGACATGTCATTTACCTGTCCTCTTCTTCTGTTTAAATCTCCCACTATATCTCCCATGTTTTCTTCAGGAGTTACAACTTCTACTTTCATTATTGGCTCAAGAATAACAGCACCTGCTTTTTTAGCAGCAACTTTATACCCCATTTTAGCCGCCAATTCGAACGAAAGTTGATCAGAATCTACAGGGTGGAATGAACCATCTGTTAATTCAACCTTTAAAGTATCCATTTTAAATCCGGCCAATGGCCCAGCTTTCATAGCTTCTTTAAAGCCTTTTTCTACCGAAGGAATAAATTCCTTAGGAATACGACCACCTTTAACAGAATCTACAAACTGAAGGCCTGGACCTTTAAAATCTTCATCTGCCGGTGACATATTAAATACGATATCACCAAATTTACCACGACCACCAGATTGTTTTTTATAAATCTCCCTGTGATTTGCACTTTTAGTAATAGTTTCTTTATACTCAACCTGAGGCTGACCTTCATTAACTTCAACCTTGAATTCCCTTCTCATACGATCTACAAGAATTTCCAGGTGCAATTCACCCATTCCTGAAATAATTGTTTGACCTGAATTTTCATCGGTTTTAACCTGGAAGGTTGGATCTTCTTCAGCAAGTTTTGCCAAAGCCATACCCATTTTATCAACATCAGCTTTTGTCTTAGGCTCCACAGCGATACCAATTACCGGTGCAGGGAAAGACATGGACTCTAATGTAATAGGATGCTTCTCATCTGTAAGTGTATCTCCGGTTTTAATATCTTTAAAACCAACAGCAGCTCCAATATCCCCAGCTTCAATTCTGTCAATAGGTTCCTGCTTGTTAGAGTGCATCTGGTAAATACGTGAAATACGCTCTTTTTTACCAGAACGGTTATTCAACACGTAAGAACCTGCATCCAACGCTCCGGAATAAACTCTAAAGAAAGCCAAACGTCCTACGAAAGGATCGGTAGCGATTTTAAAAGCTAAAGCAGAAAATGGAGAATCAACATGTGGCTTACGCGACTCTTCTTCTTCCGTATCAGGGTTAACACCTATAATAGCATCAACATCTACAGGAGATGGTAAATATCTCATAACCGCATCCAACATCATTTGAACACCTTTATTTTTAAAGGCAGATCCACACATCATTGGAATAATAGACATATCGATAGTTGCAGCTCTAAGCGCAGCAATGATTTCATCTTCAGTAATGGAATTTTCATCTTCGAAGAATTTTTCCATTAAAGCTTCATCATAATCAGCTACGGCTTCTACCAAAAGAGTACGGTACTTTTTCACATCTTCCATAAGCTCCTCGGGGATCTCAATGGTCTCATATGTCATACCAAAATCTTCTTCATTCCAAACGATCGCAGTCTTGGAAATAAGATCTACAATCCCTTTAAAATTTTCTTCTTCCCCGATTGGAATTTGCAATGGAACCGGGTTTCCACCCAACATAGTTCTCACCTGATTACAAACGTTGAAAAAGTCAGATCCCTGACGGTCCATTTTATTAACAAACCCTAAACGTGGAACCCTATACTTATCTGCCTGTCTCCAAACAGTTTCAGATTGTGGCTCAACGCCATCAACCGCACTGAATAAAGCAACCATACCATCCAGAACACGTAATGAACGCTCTACCTCTACGGTAAAATCTACGTGACCAGGAGTATCAATAATATTTACAGTATATTCTGTATTTCTATAATTCCACTTACAATGAGTTGCAGCAGAAGTAATGGTAATACCTCTTTCCTGCTCTTGCTCCATCCAGTCCATAGTAGCGGCGCCATCGTGCACCTCCCCTATTTTATGACTTACACCGGTATAGAACAAAATACGCTCTGTAGTGGTGGTTTTACCAGCATCAATATGAGCGGCAATACCTATATTTCTTGTAAATTTTAAATCTCTTTGTGCCATTTTGTTTAGAATCTAAAGTGAGAGAATGCTTTGTTAGCTTCAGCCATTTTATGAGTATCTGTTCTTTTCTTAACAGCAGCACCTTCTTCCTTGGAAGCAGCGATAATTTCTCCGGCTAATCTTTGGGCCATAGATTTCTCGTTACGTTTTCTGGAGTAAGAAATCAACCACTTCATGGCAGTTGAAACCTTACGGTCCGGACGAATTTGCATTGGTATTTGAAAAGTAGCACCACCAACACGTCGACTTCTAACTTCTACGTGAGGCATTACATTAGAAAGGGCATCCTTCCAAACTTCTAGAGCCGATTTTTCTTCGTCTTGTTTTTTCTCTTCTACAATTGCGATAGCATCGTAGAACACTTTATAGGAAACCGATTTCTTACCATCCCACATCATCATGTTTACAAAACGCGTAACCAATTGATCATTAAATTTTGGATCCGGTAAAAGAGGCCTCTTTTTTGCCTGTCTTTTTCTCATTTCTTCTTTTGAGTTAATTGTTAAGGTTAAAACACTTAAGGCCTGAAGCCCTTTAATGCATTAACTTCTAACGTTTGTTTTACTTCTTAGGGCGTTTTGCTCCGTATTTTGATCTACGCTGAGTTCTTCCAGCCACACCGGCGGTATCTAAAGCACCACGAACAATGTGATACCTAACTCCCGGTAAATCTTTTACCCTTCCGCCTCTAACCAATACTATCGAGTGCTCCTGTAAATTGTGTCCTTCTCCGGGAATGTATGCGTTTACCTCTTTACCATTTGTTAACCTTACCCTTGCAACTTTACGCATTGCAGAATTAGGCTTCTTAGGCGTAGTGGTGTAAACACGCGTACAAACTCCCCGACGTTGAGGGCACGATTCCAAAGCAGCCGATTTACTCTTCTTGGTTATTTTGGCTCTTCCTTTTCGTACTAATTGTGAAATTGTTGGCATAATTTCTTCTACACTAATTATTGTTAAAAATTACCTCCCTATTTTTTAGGGTTGGCAAAGGTAGAAATAAAAACGAATTATTCAAATGATAATTCATTAATTTTCAGAAGAATCTCCTCCCAAATAATAATATCCCTTAAAAATCACCAAAGCCTAATGTTGCTCTCACCAAAAATTAAAAGCATAATATGTTCATCAGCTATGACGGCCTTAAACAAATTATAAAGAATTTGACCCGGCAGTCTTATTTTTTGATAGGCATCAAATCTTAATAAAACAGCAATATTATTATAAACAAAACTAATAAGTATTGGTATTCTCAATAAAATATCACCTAATTAAAAATTTATTCATACTTGGGGTTTTAATCCAAACATTTAATTAAAAAAATTCAGTGAAATTAATTATAATTCGCTTAATATTTGTCTTTCAGCCTTCTACCTTATTAATTAACATTGATTTAACGTTAAAATATTTTTTTTGTGGCAATGACTTGGATAGCATCCTATTTCTCACCAATTTTGGCGTTGGCTAATTCAAACAAATTAAACAATGAAAACAAAATTTAGTAGTATTATGACGCTGTTATTGGCGTTCGTTGTGCAGATAACATTTGCACAACAGCAAACGGTTACCGGTAAGGTAACCGATGAAAGTGGTTTACCTCTACCCGGGGTGAACATAATTATTAAGGGTACTTCTACAGGAGTACAGAGTGATTTCGATGGGAATTACGCAATCGAAGCTTCGCAAGGAGATATTTTGGTGTTTTCCTTCATAGGTCTTCAAACTGCAGAATATCCAGTAGGCAGCAACAATGTTGTCGATGTAGCTTTAGCTGCCGATTCAGCTCAACTAGACGAGGTGGTAGTTACCGCATTAGGTATTTCAAGGGAAAAAAAATCTCTTGGTTACGCAACCCAGGAAGTGGATGGAGATGAAGTTAATACCGCTAAAGAAGGAAACTTTGTGAACTCTCTCTCCGGGAAAATTGCAGGTCTTGACATTAAAAAGAGTTCTACTTTAGGTGGATCTTCAAATGTTGTTATTCGTGGATATTCCTCCATTACCGGAAACAACCAGGCCTTATTCGTGGTAGATGGTGTGCCAATTAATAATGAGACTTACAACACCGGAAGTCAAACTGGAGGTGGAAATGGCTATGATTACGGAAATGGTGCTTCAGACATTAATCCAGATGATATTGCCAGCGTTAACGTTTTAAAGGGTGCAGCGGCAACTGCCCTCTATGGATCCAGAGCTGCCAATGGTGCAATAATCATCACAACCAAAAAAGGTAAAAAGAATCAGGGTCTTGGAGTTACTGTTAACACTTCTGTTTCTGTTGGAAATTACGACAAAGATACCTTTCCAAAATTCCAAAAGGAATACGGTGCAGGTTATGGACCATTTTACGGCGCGGGACCTGGAGGTTACTTCCTTGGCGAAGACATCAATGGTGATGGCGTAGAGGATCTTGTGATCCCTACCACTGAAGATGGTTCTTTTGGTGGGCGTTTTGATCCTAATTTAATGGTTTATGGATGGGAATCTTTCTACCCTGAGTTGGAGGATACCTACCAACAAGCTATGCCTTATACCGCAGGTGCCAATGGCCCTGAATATATTTTCCAGACTGCCTATACCGATACTGAAAACGTAGCTATAAGTTCTGGAGGTGATAAAGGATCTTCAAGGATTAGTTACACCCGTTTTAATCAAACAGGTATTCTTCCCAATTCAGAAATAACCAGACATACTATGGATTTTTCTGGAACTTTAGAATTAACTGATAAATTTACAGCTACCGCCAAGGCAACCTACACTAAAAATTCTGGTTTGGGACGTTATGGAACAGGTTACGATGCCGAAAACCTAATGACCAATTTCAGACAATGGTGGCCGAATAATGTGGATTTAAAGGCACAAAGGGATGCATATTTCCAAACAGGAAGAAACATAACCTGGAATCCACACAGTTTTAGTGATACTTCACCTATCTACTGGGATAACCCATATTTCACACGTTACGAAAACTTTAATACCGACGAAAGAAACAGGTTATTTGGATATGTAACTTTAGGTTACGATTTCACAGAGTGGTTAAATGTTTTAGGTAGAGCAACAGTAGATACCTACAGTGAATTCAGGGAAGAACGTAATAATATCGGAAGTGTCGATCTTCCTCAATATTCGAGAAGAAATATAAATTTCACCGAATACAACTATGATTTATTACTTAATTTCAAAAAGGATTTCGGAACAGATTTCGGAATAACAGGAGTACTGGGAACAAACTTCAGACAAACGAAGTTTCAGGATATTAGCGCCAGCACAAACGGAGGTCTAACTTTACCTCGTCTATTTGCCTTAAGTAACTCTGCAAGCCCTATTAATTTTCCTGTAGAAAATGACCAGGAAGTGCGGGTAGTAGGTTATTTTGGAACAGCAAGTCTTGATTATATGAATACCTATTACCTTGAAGGATCATTAAGAAGAGATGTATTTTCAACCTTAACCGATGGTCAAAATGCCTTTAATTATCCAGCAATTTCAACAAGTATTATTTTTTCAAATCTTATAGAAAGTAGTGCTTTAACCTATGGTAAACTTAGAGCAGGGTATGGTGAGGTAGGAAACGGAGCCAATGCATATCAGTTGAGGAACACATTCAATGCTGTTGCGGGATTTAATGGCACACCATTATATTCTAATCCTGGAGTTGCAAAAAATCCTAATTTAACTGAAGAACGCACCAATGAACTTGAAGTTGGTTTAGAGATGAGTTTCTTTAACAGAAGGTTAGGTTTTGATGCTTCCGTCTATAAAAAGGAAACAGAAAATCAAATCATTCCTATTAGTGTTACTCCTGCAACAGGATTCCAAAACTATGTTGTGAATTCGGGTATTGTAGAAAATAAAGGTTTAGAATTACAGGTTTTCGGTTCACCGGTTAGAACAGAAGATTTTGAATGGAGAATTAACACAAACTTCTCAACTTATAAAAGTGAAGTAACTAAATTAGTTGGTGATACTAAAAACTTATTACTGAACTCGTTTTTTGGAGTTACCTTAAATGCTGCTTTAGATGAGCCTTTTGGTGTAATAAGAGGTACCGATTATATTTATGAAAATGGTCAGCGAGTGGTAAGAGAAGATGGTAAATATGCTAAAACAGCAAACCGTGATAACGTGATTGGAGACATCAATCCAGACTGGAAAGCTGGGATTCAAAACTCTCTTAGATACAAGAACTGGGATTTCAGTTTCTTGATCGATATCCAGGAAGGTGGAAGCGTATTTAGTGGAGATATGTATTTTGGTCTTGCTACCGGGGTATATGCAGAAACTGCAGGTCTTAACGATTTAGGGAACCCATTAAGAGATCCTGTTACAGATGGAGCAGACTCTGGTGGAGCCATTCTTTCTGGAGTACAGGCCGATGGTTCAACCAACACCGTAAGAGCTTCATTTGAAGATTATTCAAACCCACTTGGACGTTATGGAAATGCTCCCGATGCCCAGTTCGTTTATGATGCTTCTTATGTAAAACTAAGAGAAGTAACTTTATCTTATAATATGCCCAAAACGACTTTGGAGAGTCTTCCATTTACAGGAATTAAAATCTCTGCAACCGGTCGTAATTTATGGATAATTGATAAAGATCTACCTTACGCCGATCCAGAATCAGGATTTAGTGCAGGTAACGTACAAGGCTTTCAAATAGGAGCTTACCCTTCTACTCAGGAGTACGGATTAAATGTACAATTACAATTTTAAAAAATAAAAAACATGAAAAAATTATTAATTTTGATGTTGATCGGTTTTACAGCGATAAGTTGTACTGAAGATATAACCGATTACAACGTAGATCCTAAAAGACCGGAAACAGTGCCGGCTGGAACTTTATTCTCCAACGCTGAAAAGAACCTTGGAGACCTTATGACAGAAGTATCTTCGGGAAGAAATTTACTTAAACTCTGGTCACAACACTGGACAGAGACCACATATAATGATGAAGCCAATTATGACATCATTGGTAGAGATCCTTCCGAAAGTTTTTGGATAAGAATATATAACAATGTTCTACAGGATCTAAGCTCAGCAAGAGAAGCTATTGCACTTGATGAGTTGCTTGACGATCAAACCAGAGCAAATCAGCTTGCAATTATTGACGTTTTGGAAGTGTATTCATACCAGGTATTAGTAGATCTTAACGGGGATGTTCCTTATACGGATGCATTAAATGTTTCAGAAAACATCAACCCTGCTTACGATGATGCAGCCTTTATTTATGAAGATTTGATAAGACGTATTTCTAAAGATGCTACTACTTTAGCCCAGGGCGGAAGTTCTTTTGGATCTGCCGATATATACTATGGTGGAGATGTTGCAAAATGGGCGAAATTCGCCAATTCCCTAAAATTAAAGTTAGGGATGAGAATTGCCGATGTTAACTCTGGATTAGCTTCGACTACAGTTAGTGAAGCATTTGCAGGAGGAGTAATGGAATCTTCAGATGATAGCGCAATTATCTTTTACGAAGAAGCATCTCCAAATAACAACCCCTTGCACAATTTATTTGTACTGAATAACCGTGGATCAGATTATGTTGCGGGAAAAACATCGGTAGATTATTTGCTTTCTGTAAATGATCCAAGAATTGATGATTTCTTTGATGAAAATATTGACGGCTATGTTGGTGGTCCTATTGGGGGAAATAATTCTTATCCAAACTTCTCACACATTGCTCCGGAATTGACTGAAAACCCTAGTGCCCCAGGTGCTATTCTAGAGTATTTCGAGGTCCAATTTTTCTTAGCTGAGGCTGTTGAAAGAGAATTTATCACCGGAGATGCTCAAATGTTCTATAATAATGCGGTAACTGCAAACATTATAAAATATAATGGTACAGCGGCTGAAGCCACTGCTTACCTTGCAAAAGCAGAAGTAGCATATAGCTCTTCAAACTGGGAGCAATTAATTGGAACCCAAAAATGGATTGCTTTGTTCAACAATGGTTTTGAAGCCTGGACTGAATGGAGAAGACTTGATCATCCAGATTTTCTGGTCAATTCTGCTTTAAGTGATCAACCTGTTCCTTTAAGGATTTTTTATCCTACTAATGAAAATGCTTTAAATGCAGATAATTATAACGCAGCTGTACAAAACATAGGTGGATCAGATGATCTTTATACTCCTATCTTTTGGGATGTTAACCAATAATTTAATTCTATAGAATACCTAAAGAGGCTGCCCAAAAGGCAGCCTCTTTTTTTATATGGATCCGGTAAACCCACTTTAATCAGAAAAAAATAATCATTAAAAAAAATCGTACCCATATAAAGGAAATTTCATAAAAAGCTATCTTTGCCCCTATGGAAGACAATACCACAATTTTTGGAATAAGAACCGTAATGGAAGCTATTCAAAGCGGGAAGAACATCGATAAGATCTATATTCAAAAAGGGCTTTCCGGCCCCTTATTTCAAGAACTCTTACACCAAATAGGAAAAGAAGGCTACAACCTTTCCTATGTTCCTGTAGAAAAACTAAACAAACTCTCCAATGGGAACCACCAGGGAGTAGTTGCGAAGATTTCGCCAATTAAATTCAGGAACATGGAAGATGTTGTTCAGGAAATCCTGGAAGAGCCTTCAAAAACCCCATTGTTCCTTTTATTAGATCAGATTACCGATGCCCGTAATTTCGGAGCTATTATCCGGACGGCAGAATGTTGCGGAGTTCATGCGATCATTGTTCAGAATAAAGGTGGCGCACCGGTCAATGCCGATACGGTAAAAACCTCCGCCGGCGCTGTTTTCAAAATACCTATCTGTAAGGTGAATCATATTAAAGATGCCATATATTATATGCAGTCTTCGGGCATCCATGTAGTGGCAGCTACCGAAAAGACTGAAGATACCTTATACTCGGTCGATTTTAAACTTCCCACTGCTTTAATTATGGGTAGTGAGGAAAAAGGAGTTAATCCATCGGTTTTAAAAATAGTAGATGCCAAAGCTAAATTACCAATGTATGGAACTATTGGCTCCCTAAACGTATCTGTGGCTTGTGGGGCCTTTTTATATGAAATTGTGAGACAACGGATTTAAAGTAGATTTGGGATTTGGGATTTGGGAAAAAAAATAGAGAAAAGAAAATAGAAATAGAGATTCGGAATAGGAAAGTTTAAAGGTCAATTCTGATTTTTTTCTTCGGAAATCTGCTAGATCTTACGAAGGATAAAATACAGCAAACATTGAATTAAGGTTTAAAGACGGTCATTACGAATCAGGAAAGTTTAACATTAGTGCATTGGTTAATATTTTTTTGATGAACATATGGTTTATGTTCTAAATAAAATTCAAATCCCAAACTAGCGAATCATCATTCCCGAATTAACGATTTAATGAATTTTGAATCCTGAATCTTGAATTTTTATTCCTCTTTAGACTTCTTATAAAAATAGACGTAGCTGGTTCCCGGGGATTCCTCTTCTGTTATTTCTTCGATCGGTTCTGTTTCTGGTAGCGTTTCAACAAAATTCCCATCCTCATCAAAATGCCTCATAAATGGGTCGTCTTCCTGATTATAGTTTGGTTTTTCCCATTCATATTTAGGTGGTTTTACAATTTTTTGCTTGTAGATAAAGGCAAATAACAATCCTGCCAGAAGGCCGGATAAATGTCCTTCCCATGAAATCCCTGGATCTACAGGAACTACAAACCACAATAAACCGCCATAGAGAAAAACCACTATAAAAGACAAGGCGATCAGTCTATAATACCGGGAGAAAATTCCTTTAAAAAACAAAAAAGAAGCCAGAAGATAAATCACTCCACTTGCGCCAATATGATTGGCAGGTCTTCCTATCCCCCAGGTAAAAAGTCCTGTGAACAGAATTCCAAAAAGTAAAATTTGCCAGGCGATCCCTCGGTAAAAATAAAAAAGCGCCATCGACAACACAAATAAAGGAATAGTGTTATTAAACAGGTGTTTAATGTCTGAATGAATAAAAGGTGAAAGAATCACTCCTCTTAGCCCTTCCAGGGTACGAGGTCTTACTCCCAAATAATTAAAATCAACACCAAACCGGACCTCGGTCCAAAAAACGATCCAAATAAGCAAAACAAACACTATAGGATAACCTATAACCCCGGAGGAAAAGACAAAAGGTTCAGATGTTTTCAAAATTTGTTTGTTATTTAATTGATATAAACCAGATTCAGAAAATATCAAAATTCTGATATACGAGTTTTTTTAAATATTTGCTTCCAATCAAGTTTCATCGACATTTTCCACTAATAAATTTATGAATAAAATACTTAGAAATTTATATTCAGAAAAAAACTGAAATTCTATTATAGATTCCTTTATTTGAGGGCAAAAGCTATGCTAAAAAAAGCAGTTTGACAAATTGGCAACCTCCCTGATAGAATGCAGAAATCATATTTGTTGTATAGGGAATTGCTACCTTTGCAAAATGAATGAACCACTTGCAGAACGGCTAAGACCTAAAAAATTAAGCGACTATTTAAGTCAGCAACATCTTATAGGTGAACAGGGTGCTTTAACCAAACAAATCAAACAGGGAGCCATTCCTTCTCTTATTTTGTGGGGACCTCCAGGCGTTGGGAAAACCACTTTAGCCAATATTATCGCTATGGAAAGCGGCCGGCCATTTTACACTTTATCAGCGGTAAGCAGCGGAGTGAAAGACGTGCGTGAAGTGATTGAAAAAGCGAAAAAAAACGATGGCCTCTTCACTACAAAAAATCCTATTTTATTTATAGATGAGATCCATCGTTTCAGCAAATCGCAACAGGATTCTTTATTGGGTGCTGTTGAAAAAGGTTGGGTTACCCTAATTGGGGCTACTACAGAAAACCCCAGTTTTGAAGTGATCTCTGCCTTGCTTTCCAGGTGTCAGGTTTATGTTTTAAAACCCTTTGGAAAGGAAGAATTAATCGCTTTGATAAAACGTGCGATGGAATTCGATCCCATCATAAAACAAAAGCAGGTTAAATTAACCGAAACAGAAGCTTTACTGCGGTTTAGCGGAGGTGATGCCCGCAAACTCCTTAATATTTTCGAATTGCTTGTAACCTCTGCTGAAGGGCCTGTCGAGATTACCGATGCAATGGTTAAAACCCAGGTTCAGCAAAACACCGTTTTATACGATAAGACAGGCGAGCAACATTATGATATCGTTTCGGCTTTTATTAAATCTATTCGTGGAAGTGACCCCAATGCAGCGGTCTATTGGTTGGCAAGAATGATTGAAGGAGGGGAAGATGTAAAATTTATTGCACGCCGCCTGCTAATACTAGCAAGTGAAGATATTGGAAACGCGAATCCAACTGCCCTGATTATGGCCAATAATACGTTCCAGGCGGTAACAACAATTGGATTTCCCGAATCGAGGATCATTTTGAGCCAGTGTGTGATCTATCTGGCCACTTCCCCAAAGAGCAATGCCTCTTATATGGCAATTAATGAGGCCATGAGTTTGGTGAAAAAGACCGGAAATCTTTCGGTTCCACTTTCTCTGCGAAATGCTCCAACCAAATTGATGAAAGATATGGGATATGGTGACAATTATCAATATGCCCATAACTATGATAACAATTTTACTCAAGCTGAATTTCTTCCGGAGGAGGTGAAAAACACTGCTTTCTATAAACCCGGGAACAATCAGCGGGAGAATGCTCAAAGGGAATTTTTAAAGATTAGATGGAAGAATAAATATAATTATTAACTTAAAAAGGACGGAATTTTAAAGTCAATGGATTGAATTAATCCTGCTTTTGAAACAACCTGATTTCGACAGAATTGGTTTCTTTATTCAGAATTTCAACAACCAGGTTTCCTTTCTCATCAAAATTAGCGATCCCCTGAGCGGTGATCGAAGAATAAATGAAGCTGTCATTACTATTGGAAGCGATTAAAGAGGCGAATGGCTCAGACATTCCTTTCTGAAATAAATTATATCCATTTCCAGATTTCCTTAAAGAATAGGTTCCCGGGCCCATCCTGAAAGTCATTTCTTCAGATGTGCCCAAATCCTTTTCTTCTGATTTGTTTTCAACAGAAATTTCAATTCCTTTTGGTTCCACTGGAATTGCACTTACCTCAACAATACTATCTTCTTCCTTTTTAGTTATATTGGGAATCGCACTTACTTCAACAATACTAGCTTCTTCCTTTTCAATTACTGCAGGAATTGTACTTACTTCAACAATGCTGTCTTGTTCCGGTTCAGTTAAGGAGGGAACCGCACTTACTATAACTGTTTTTTCTTCAATTGTTTCTGAAAGCTTATAGTTATAATTCAAAGCTGCAATGGATACGAAGGCATCCCGAAGCGCTTCCTGATAGGCAAATTTATAATCCTTTTCCCTACTTCTCCCTTCTTCAGAATTAAAGACCTTTTTATTCTGGCAATCCTTCAAAACAACCACCAATTTGGTAACAAAAATACTCGATTCGTTTTCCACATCGGCAAAAAGAGCCTTACAGCGGTTGGTTTTAAGATCTTCGGGGAGTTCTTCATTTTCCATATAGGCTTGAAAACCGTATTTATCGAAGAGAAATTTGGTTAAAGAATTTAACTGAAACATATCCGGTGCCTTCGTGAAATTATATTCCTCTGGAACGATAACATATTTATAAGAATTAAGATCCTGGGCAACCGAAACAAAGGAAATCAAAAAACCGAAGATCAAGAAAAGTGCCTTTTTCATTATTTATTTATTATAAATTGAAATCCCAATTGAACGGACTGATATTGCGATTTTGCAAGGTTAAAATAACCAAATAAATTATCTGCAGCAAGATAGAAATTAAATTTCTTTATTCGGGTGGAAATCAATAATCCAACATTGGTATAGGAAAAATCATCCAGTGTGTAAGCCACCTTAATTCTTAATTTAGGAATTACCATCGTATCATAATAGGTGGACAATGCATATTTTAAGGCTCCCGGCCTTTTAATTCCAAAAAGATGAATTCCTACTTTATTCTGGTAGATTATTTTTGTCCTTATGCGATAATCACAGGGAGGAAAATTTTTTCCAAATCTAAATTGCAAAGAAGCGTTTAATTTAAATGGGCGCCAGGTAACATAGGATTCATTCAGGGTTTCATCAACCAGGTTTGCATCAACCTCATCTTCAAATTCGTCCCAGTACGGCAAGGCTGTTCCATCGGGTCCTATTTCCGGAAAGAGAGGCTCGATTCCATCCGTTTGATAGGTTCCTTTATATGTGTAATTTTCAACTTCATCTCTTTGAAACATCAACCCCAAATCCTGAATTGAACCTGTAATTATTAGATTATCCTGAATTTTATAGGTTGCTCCCAGATCTAATCCCGCACCTATATTTCCCCCAAAGAAGGATTTACTCAACAAATCTCTTGATGCTTCCTGAACGGTTTGATTTGCATCCCTTAGCGTTGTAAAACCAGAAGTATTAACCCGAACATCGATATTCTCTGCAAAATGACGGTAATAATTAGGGCCATCGGGGGTGTTTCGGGTTAAGAATGTACCGGTATTATTTACACTTTCTACATTAAAAATTCCAGAGTACATTTTTAATCTTGCGCCTACTGTGAGTTGGTTGTTTATTATTCGGTTTAAACCCAAATGATAAACCGTTAGAACTTCCCCGGTAAAAGAGACGTGAGAAAAATCGAATGGAACATTGATATAATTGGCATTTCCCTGGCTCACCAGGACCGCAGGATCCTTAGGGAAATAAGCAAATAAATCCATTTCCTGATAAATTCCGGCTGAGAAATAATCATATTTATTTAAACGCCACCCAAGGGATAAAACCTCAAGTTGTTCCTGAGCTGTGAAATAGTCCTTACTGCTAAGCCGGTTAATGGCATTTGTAACCCTTTGGTTTACATTAGGATTAGAATCATCAAAAATATCGTGCAAGTTAATTCCGGAAGATCCCGCAGCAATATTTATATGGGAAATTAAAGGAATCCCAAAATGCCCGTCAAAATTAATCTGAGCCCCGGGGTTGCTCATCAAGGTTTGCGGCAGGCTATTTACATTATAAAGGAGTTGCTTATTTTGGCCCTGGCACAGTAGCATAATAAAAAATGTACTTAGGGTTAAAAATAATCTCATGTTTTAAAATTGAAATGAGAATAAACCTTTAGATTGAAATGTCAATTCTCCTGTAAAAGGTTCGGAATTAGGTAAAACTTCAATTTCCACCACCATTTTAATACTTCTGCGTATCACCGCTATTTGATCTTGTGCAATAAATTCTATTTTTTCTGTAGTAACCGGATTTGCGATTGTGCCCGGAGCTATGTAAAAGTCAACCCGGTGTTGAACATTATTGTTTTCAGAAAGAAAAAATATACCGCTATTAAAAGCCTGCGGAAAGGAATTGATGTATTTAAAACTGAACTCTACTTCGCTAAGATCTTCTTGAATATAATCATCATCCAAAAATTCAAGACGAACGGTATCACGAATTATAGTTTTCTGGGCACCGGTTGCAGGATCCCTGAAATCCACTTCATCAACATCGAAAATGAGAAGATCAACCTGTAAATCTGGTTTAAGGGTAATACGTTCTGCCTGATCAAGATCTACATCTTTAACACAGGAGGTTAGCCCTGCGATTAAAAACAGAAATAAACAAAGTTTAAGGTTAGGTTTAGAAAAAGACATTTAGGGCAAAATTTCTGTTAACTTTAACGAATATAGGGATTCTTTATTGCTATAAATAGACCCGAAGTTCTTTTAACTTTTGAATTGTAATCGATTCTGAAACTTCCTTTTTTTGATAATAATCGAAGAAAACAGTCTCTAATCCGGCATTTTTGGCACCAACTATATCAGCGGCATAATTGTCGCCTATCATAATACTATTGTTGGGCAAGGCTTTAGATTTACGAAGTGCTCTGTCAAAAATATGAGGATGGGGTTTTTTCACTCCAGCTTCCTCGGAAGTGGTTATAGTTGAGAAATAATCAAAAATATTTGAATTCACCATTTTTGTTGTTTGAACTTCCTGAAATCCATTTGTGATGATATGAAGTTGGTACCTCGGTTGCAAATATTCCAAAATATCCTGTGTGTCTTCCAGCAAATGTATAAAGGTTGGTAAAAACTCTATATATTTATCTGAAAGTACATCAAGGGTTTTTGAGGGAATTTTAAATTTTAAAAGCTTGAAACTATCCTTTAATCTTCCTGTCCTTAATGACTCCTTGGATATTTGATTGTTTCGGTACAATTCCCAATAATTACTGTTAATTGGCACATAAGCTCCCAAAAAATCCTGCAATTCAATATTTATTTTTTCCTCCTTAAAAATAGCTTCAAAGGTGAGAGCAGAATTTTTATCGAAATCCCATAGCGTGTGATCCAGGTCAAAATAGACGTGTTGAATATTTTTAAATTTCATGAACTTGCTTTAACAATGAGTAATAAAAGGCATTATTGTAATATTCTGAAAAATCGCGGTTTTTAAAAATAGAAACAAAAGGTGCCTGTACCAGTTTTAATTCCCTCATAATACCAGTTATGGTGTGCTGGATCTCTTCCGAAGTTCGTGTGTGACAAACCTGGGAATGAAAAACATAAGGATGTATTTTTAAGGGAGTTGTGACCTCCATATTGATATCATAAAATAAATAAGGAGTGCTGGTTCCGGCTCTAAAACCAATGGTTTCCGGATATCCCATAGAATAATCATTAGCGATCTCCAATTCATTTAAATAGCTGTAATGTTCCGGTAACATTAAATTATATCTGCTGTTTAGGACATTTTGCAGAGGCCCATGGATTATATTTTCAAATCGCTTTTTTTCAAGCTTAAGCGCCTTAATTTCCTTAACAGCAAAAAAGCCCAGACGTAAACCAACATCGGAATAATCTGCCACATATTTAATTATAGCTTTATAATTAAGCCGATTGTGATTGATATTCCTGTCATAAATATTAAAATCGCTTAATTGAAACATGAAAACCATTTTTACTTTATGCTCCTTTACAATTTTTATGAGATCATCAAAAACATTGTAAGGATCTTTTTTTAGTCTAAGCAAAACCTTTATCCTGTCCCGTACCTTTGAGATTTTTAATCGCCCCAGATCGATTGCTGTTCCGGCAAGGCTTCTAAGGAATCCTTTGTTTTTGAAATTGAATACATGGCTCACAGAAATAATGGTTACCGATTCATAATTCCGTTTTTTAAAATCGATATCTGCAAAGCGAAATGCCAATATTTTTTTAAATTTATAAGCCCAAACATCTATAACCGGACTGTGAAGAAAACCTTCCTTGTAAGCTAAACTTTCAGACGAAGGAAAACGGCCCAAATCATCCTTTACGTGCGGCAGGTATTCCTCATACCGTGATAAAAGATAGAACGAGGCCGCAAAAATATCAAAGGGGACATCGCTGTTTTCTGAAACCGCAAAAAAGCATTTGCTTTCTTCCCAGGGCTGCACCTTAATTTCTATATCCCCTAAACCTTGTTCAAGCAAAAGATCAACATTTTGAATAAAAAGTTCATTCCCCAGTCGTTTTTTTCCGTAGGAAAATTTTAAATCCGGGTGGGCAATAAATTCTTCAATTTTAGTTGTAAATTTGATCTCAATTCCAAGAACCTGGGTACATATATGTTTAAAAACATAGATTATTCTTGGCGTGACCTTACTGGTATAAATTAAAAGCATGTTTTATTTTGCATTACAACAAGCCTTCATCGGCAAAGCTAAAATAGGATTTTTCAGTAACAATAAGATGATCCAGGACTTTAATATCCAGACTTTCGGCGGCGGTTTTCAATTTGGTGGTGAGTTGCTTATCTGCCTCACTGGGATTTAAATTTCCCGATGGATGGTTATGCGCCAGAATTAGTGAAATAGCACCAAGTTCCAAAGCTCTTCTCAAAGTAATTCTAACATCCACCAAGGTGCCGGTAATCCCACCTTTGCTAATTTGAAACTGTTCTATTATTTTGTTGGCATTATTCAAATAAAGAATCCAGAATTCCTCGTGGGCCAATTCCCCTATTATGGGTTGCAGCAGTTCATAAACAGAATTGCTGGAGGTTATCTTCACCTGCTCCAGGGCTTCTTCCGTCCTTCTTCTTCTGCCAAGCTCCATGGCAGCGATTATACTAATGGCCTTAGCCTCCCCTATTCCTTTGAAATTCATAAGTTGTTGTACCGAAAGCTTTCCGAGCATACTGAGATTATTCCTATGCAAAGAAAGTATCCTTTGGCTTAATTCTACCGCACTCTCTTTTCTATTTCCTGAACCGATTAAAATAGCGATAAGCTCGGCATCGGTTAAAGCTAATTTGCCTTTTTGGAGTAGTTTTTCACGAGGCCTGTCCCCGGAAGCCCAGTTTTTAATGCTAAGAGGTACACGTTCATGCGACATTAGGTTCACTTTTTATTAAAGATAAAAAAATGAACCCAATATTTCAGTTTAAAAATTCAAAACCTGAAAATCACAACTTACGGGCTTCAATATCAGGAAATCCAATCCTTTATCTGCTCGAACTTCAGTCCTCCATAATTCCCTGAACTCATCAACAAGACAACTTTTTCTGAATAATCCAATGTTTTGAGGTAATTCTGAAATTCCTCTGCATTGGTATACACAAGAAGATCCTGCTTCCCAAAAGCCTCCAGGATCTGTTCTTTTGAAAGCATCTCCAGTTTTTTTATTTTCAAAGCTTCCGGAGAATAAAAAACAATAGCGGTATCTGCAGGGTCAAGACTATTTTTATATTCCTTTAAAAACTCCGGATTTAAACTGCTGTACGTATGCAATTCAAGGCAAGCTACAAGCTCTTTATTTGGGTATTGGTCTCTAACAGCTTTTACAGTTGCAGTTACCTTCGAGGGACTATGAGCAAAATCCTTAAAAACAACCGCATCTCTTGTTTCATGAATTTTCTCTAAACGTTTAGAAGCGCCTTTAAAAGTGGCAATCGCCTCATAAAAGTCATCTTCATCCACACCCATATGCTGGCAAATCCATTTGGCACCGGAAAGATTGTTAAGGTTATGAGCTCCAAATATTTCAATAGGAAGATCACCCTCTGGAGTATCCAGCATGGTTATTCCATCCTCAATCCTATAATTTGGAGTTTGATACGCATGTTTTCTTATTTGATTAGTGGTTTCATCTACAATTTTGGTCAATGCCGCATCTTCTACGTTGTAAACAATTATTCCGCCGCTGATTATGGAATCTACGAAAATCTGGAATTGCTCCTCGTAAATTTCATAGGTAGGGAACACATTGATATGATCCCAGGCAATTCCGCTTAAAAGAGCAATATTTGGTTTATAAAGATGAAATTTTGGTCTTTTATCCATTGCTGAAGATAAATATTCATCACCTTCCAGTAAGATAAAATCATTCTTTTCTGTAAGATGTACCATCGTATCGAATCCTTCCAGTTGAGCACCAACCATAAAATCCACTTCCCGCTCGTGATAATGTAATACATGAAGTATCATAGAGGT
Source organism: Gillisia xinjiangensis (assembly GCF_046298265.1). Taxonomy (NCBI): domain Bacteria; kingdom Pseudomonadati; phylum Bacteroidota; class Flavobacteriia; order Flavobacteriales; family Flavobacteriaceae; genus Gillisia; species Gillisia xinjiangensis. The sequence continues at coordinate 141,721 of NZ_JBKAHK010000001.1, forward strand.
AATTGTAGTTTTTCCATGGGAACCACCAATAACTACCCTGGTTTTATTTTTGGATTGTTCAAAGAGAAATTCGGGATAGGAGAAAATCTTAAGGCCCAGTTCTTTGGCTTTTAAAAGCTCCGGATTATCTGCTTTTGCGTGCATCCCAAGAATAACGGCATCAAGATTAGCAGAGATTTTTTCTGGAAACCAACCAAAAGTTTCAGGAAGTAATCCGGATTTTTCTAACCTGGATTTTGAAGGTTCAAAAATAGCATCATCACTTCCGGTAATTCTATAGCCTTTTTGATGCAGCGCCAGGGCAAGATTATGCATAGCACTTCCCCCTATAGCGATAAAATGAAGATTCATAAAATTTGAATTTCTGCAAATATACTTATTCTCACAGGAAAAATTGCGTCGGAAATCCGGATAGAAACAGGTCCTTTCGAGCCACGGAAGGCTGGCGAATTATACGAAAATTTAGAAAAATTTGGAAAGATTCATTTCCGACTTCGAAAAGGGCTTTAATAGTTAACATGAATTAGCTGAAAACAAGCTTCTTTGGCATCTCATGGGAAGATAGCTTCACAAATTCAATTACAGGCCCCGAATCCGACGAATGGGCATCAGGAATTTAAAACAATCAGGGGAATTAAAGCTGCTGAATTCTTTTTTTCTCAAGTTCCGCTTCTTTAAAATTACCCCTAAGCGTTAGAGCCTTATCTATGGATTTAATAGCTTCAGATTTGTTCATTAATGCAGCTTGTAATTTAGCTTTATTGTAATATGCCCATTCCAGTGGATAAATGTCATTATAACCAAAATTGGCGATATATTCATTTAATAGTTTTAAGCCGTATTGTGGATAGACTTCAAAATCTGATGCTGCTTTCCCCAGTTCGTAATTCAAATTGTTACGCTTCTTATTGCTCGCCAATTGTTGGTGGGCTTCAAGAGCCTTTTTGAAAAATACTTCTGCTTCATCCAGGCCTTTATCCTCCTTTATGATAAAAGCCTGCGCCAGAAAATAATCAACTTTGTTCAAGTCTTCCAGATCATTGGCAAATCCCTGAGCCTTATCTAAACTACCTCCCAGAATCCCGGGTAATTTGACATATAATTCTACAAGAACTCTCCTGGATTCCACATGCTTAGGATTTAATTCGACTGCTTTCTCTAGATATTTTTTTATATCAGAAATATAAATCACCGACTGAAGTTTGGAAATACTTAGTGCTTTCATACCAAGAGCCGCGCCATATTTGAAACTATAATCGGCATTATCAGGATGCGTTTGAATCAGGTTTTTATACAAAGCCATGGAGGCATCCCAATTTTTCTCAAAACCTGCTATATCTCCAAGATATGCCAAAGCGACTGCATCGTTTGGATTTTCAGAAACCCTTTCATGGAGCAGTTTTTTAGCGGTTACAAGTCTGCCCTGATCCATTGCGGACTCAATCTCGGACATAGATGACTGGGAATAACTTCCCAAACCCAGGAATAACATCAACAACAAGAATATTTTTTTCATAACGCGAAGATATATGTAATTACGCATCACTTTACTATACATTTAACCCTCAACATCTTGATATTAACAAAACCTTAACTATTTATACTTTGATTGTTAAAATAGTGCTTAAAAACACCAGTATTGTTGAAAATTATTGCAATATTTGTGTGGCCTATTGAGCCACCTTAAAACTTAACTTTACACATGTCAAATTTAACACCTAGCCTATGCAAAATTTTACTTTAGGAAAGAAAGGCATATCTATGCTCTTCTTTGCCTTCTTTTTATTAATTGGAAGTTCGCCCACATTCGGGCAAACCTGCCCCACAGTAAGTAACACAAATCCTGATGATTTTTGTTACTTAGACGATATTGCAGATCTTACCTTAAAGTCTGGCGCAGTAGCCAGTACCGATGGCCTTAGATGGTATCGAACTGCAAATTCAACAAATCCAATTCCCAATGATGAATTTTTGGGTACTGGCACCTATTATGCCGGAAATAGTTCCGGATCCTGCGTAAATAGAATAGCCGTCACTGTAACAGTAACAAATATTGGAGCTCCAGTTGCAGAATTTGGCAACTTTTTCCAGCCTTGTGAATATGATGCAGATGACACCAGCACAGTGCAGGATCTTATAGATAACGTTACTGCTACGAATACAAGCTATACAATAGAAGTTTTTGATGAAGAATATGGAACTACTGCCCTTGATCCAGCCACTCCATTAATTAGCGACGATAACATGAGCTATTTCATAGGGCAACGTGATCCAAATGCTTCACCAAATTGTCCCTCCAGCAGAATTGCTGTAAGTTATGATCCTGTTTTAGCAGAAGCTCCAACCGGTGATGCAGTACAAACCTTTTGTGCGGGTGCAACAGTGGCAGATCTGGAGGCTTCTTTTACCAGTCCAAATGGCACAGCCATCAGATGGTATAGCACCGAAGTTTCTCAACCTAGATTAAGTGCTACAACTCCATTGATTAATGGGGAATTTTATTACGCCAGCCAAATTGTAAACAGGCAAAATTCTTCATTACCTCCATGTGAAAGTACAGAAAGATTTGAGGTAAGAGTTGTTTTAGAAGTAGTTCAAACCAATGAAAACACACAATCCTTCTGTGTAGATTCAGAAGACGCTTCCACAACCCCTACAGTTGAGGATTTAATTTCACCTTTTGGAAATCCCTTTTTTGCGGATGAGGAATTCACTCAACTTTTAAGCCCTTCTACTTCTTTGGTTGATGGGGAAGATTACTTCACCGCCTCAGGAGATGAAAATGATTGCCAGATAGAAAAAGTGATCGTGCAATTTGTTGAAATTCCAAATGCTGGTGCCGATGTTAATGAAACCGTTTGCAGCACAGAATTAGATAATCCAAACGCACTAATTGCAGAGTTCACGGCCTTACTTGCGGGCAGAGACCTTGGCGGTGAATTTACCAATAAGGATTTGCAACAATTGGCAGCGCAATATACACAAAGCCCGTTTGGAATTTTTACTACAACTTATACCGTAACCAATGGAAATTGTGAAGATTTTGCAATACTTACAGTTACAGTACAGGAAGCCACACCTGCAGATGCTGGTACTATAGACGATTTTCAACTTTGCCAAAGTGAAGAATCTACCAATTTATATACATTTCTCGGCTTAGATCCCAATGATAGAGGAATTTTCACCGATGAAAATGACGACGTTATTGCTGATGGTAATTTTACACCTTCAGCTGTAGATGATTTCCCAATTACTTATACAGTAAGTGCAGACAACGAGGGAACTTCATGTGTTGTAGGATCTGATTCTGAAGACTTTACAATTACCGTTGTTGCCCAAGAAGTTGCCAATGCAGGAGGAAATCAAACTGAAGAATTTTGTGAAGACGAAGATGAAGATATCGACCCGAGTACTTTTCTTGGACCAGATGCAATTCAAGGTGGAACATTTGTTCTTAATGGAGAAGAGATCACTACTTTTAATCCGGCGACCAGAGGTCCTGGAGAATATGAAATAACCTACACCGTAACAGGAGATTGTATTACAGGAACCGATGCGGCAACTATTACGGTAACTGTTATTGCGCAGCAAGAAGCAGAAGGTGGTGAAAATAGAAATGATCTTGTCTTCTGCTCCAATGAGGCAGATATTGAACTTTCTCAATTCCTTGTAAATGCAATGGCCGGTGGAATATTCTCAGGACAAGGAGTTACAGATAATATGTTTAACCCTTCTACAACCGGAGCCGGAGATTTCACGATCATCTATACCGTAACAGATGATGCTGACTGTGTAATAGCAGGATCTTCGGACACCGCAACTTTTGAAATTACGGTACTTGAACCAACTGAAGCTAATGCCGGTAGAAATACCACCCGCAATTTCTGCGTTTCTCAGGATGAGAACATTTCTTTGTTAAGCCTAATCGATCCAACGGCTAATATGTTTGGCACTTTCAAGCTCAATGGCGAGGGTGAGGAAATAACTTCATTTAATCCTTCAGAGCAAGGCACAGGCTTTTTCCAGGTGATTTACACCATAGAGGGGGCAGATAATTGTGCAATAGGAACAGATACCGCCGAAATCAACATAAATGTGAGCCCGGTACTACCTGCAAATGCCGGTGGAGATCAAACTCCTGAGGTATGTGTAAATGAAAATCAAACCATCGCTTTAACCAGCCTTTTGGGTGAAAATGCCAATGTATTTGGAACCTTCGTATTGGATGGAGAAGAAGTTTCTTCCTTTAATCCTTCAGAATTAGGAGTAGGAGAATATGAGTTTACCTATACGGTAACTGAAGATGATTGTGCGACAGGCACAGACCAAGCATTGATAACCCTTACCGTTAAAGCATTAGAAAATGCAAACGCAGGTGAAGATAGAAATGATCTTGTATTCTGCGTTAATGACGATGATGTAAATCTTTCGGAATTGCTAATAAATGCAATGGCCGGTGGAACATTTTCCGGAACAGGAGTTACAAATGGTATGTTTAGCCCTTCTTCAACCGGGGATGGAGATTTCACAATTACCTATACCGTAACAGATGAAGCTAACTGTGTAATAGAAGGATCTTCAGACACCGCAATTTTTGAAATTACGGTGCTTGAACCTACAGAAGCTAGTGCCGGAGATAACCAAACCCCGGATGCTTACTGTGTAACTGACGATCAGGATAAAGAACTTGTTTCACTTTTAGGAGATGGAGCCAATCCGTTTGGAACATTCACCATCGACGGAGAAGAAATTACTAGCTTTAATCCAGCGGAATTAGGAGCAGGTGAATTCGTATTTACTTATTCTATAGATGAAAATGATTGCGCAATTGGAACAGATAGCGCAACAATTACCGTCAAGGTTACTGCAACTCCAGATACTCCAGTAGCAGATGCAAATCAATCTTTCTGTTTAATTAACAATCCTACCGTAGCAGATATAGTTGCAACTGGGGAAAATGTGAAGATTTATTTAGATGAAGCGCTTAATGATGAAGCGACTGGAACCAATCCTTTGGCAGACACGGAGGTTTATTATGCAGCTGCAACCAACAACGGATGTAAATCTGATGGGGTAAAGATTACAATAAGTTTGACCAATGGAACTGTTCCTACCCTTCAAACGGACGGAAATGAATTCTGTAGAAGTGATAATCCTACTGTTCAGGATCTAATTAACAACCTAAGCGGAAGTGGAATCAAGATTTATCAGGCTTCAACCGGAGGAACTGCTTTGGCAACCTCAACATCGCTTGTAGATGGAACCACTTATTTTGCTTCAGGTACTGATGCTGCCGGATGTGAAAGTTCAGAAAGGCGTCCGCTACAGGTTGAAGTAGCATTCTGTGGAATACCAGAAGCCTTCTCTCCAAATGGGGATAATATAAATGACCGATTTGTAATTCCGGATATCGCAACTGATTTCCCTAACTACACTATTGAGATTTTTAACCGATGGGGTAACGTGGTATTTAAAGGAAATTCAAGCACAGGAGACTGGGATGGAGTTTCAAACCAATCCGGAACTTTAGGTGACAATGTTTTAGCTGCAGGAGTTTATTTTTACATCCTGAATTACAATGATGGACAAACTGCTCCTATTCAGGGTAAAGTATACTTAAGTAGATAACGAAAGGATAAACACTAAAAAGAAATGAAAAACACAATAATAAAATATTTAATCTTTACAGGCATTATCCTTTTTTCTCTAAAAGGTATGTCACAACAAGATCCGCTGTTCACTCAATATATGTATAATATGAGTGTGGTTAACCCAGCTTACGCAACCGATAATCCCGGAATGCTTAATCTTGGTGGAATTTATAGATCTCAATGGGTAGGAATTGACGGTGCACCAAGCACCGCCAGTTTCTTCGCTCATACTCCGGTAAGCGAGCGCATTGAATTGGGTCTATCGATAGTTCACGATGAAATTGGGGATATTATTAAAGAAAATAATATTACTGCCGATTTCGCCTACGTACTACCTTTAGACGACAATAACAACAAACTTTCCTTCGGTGTGAAGGGGGGACTTACAACTTTTGATGGTGATTTGTCCCGTTTGGAAACAAACCAGCCAAATGATCCTGCAATGCAGAATTTAAGTGAAGTTTTTCCTGTTTTTGGGGTTGGAGCCTATTTATTTGGAGAAAAGTACTATTTAGGCCTTTCTGCTCCAAATCTCTTTACTTCTAAACACCTTGAAAATGCTCAGGGATTGAGATCACTTGGAGAAGAAAATATTCATTATTTTCTTACCGGTGGTTATGTATTTGATCTTTCAGAAGACTTCAAACTTAAGCCTGCATTTATGGCAAGAGGAGTTGAAGGTGCACCTTTATCTGTAGACATTACCGCAAACGTTCTAATGTTCAACAAACTTGAAGCCGGTATTGGTTATAGATTTGGAGATTCGGTAACTGGACTCATTAATTTTGCTGTAACTCCGGGAGTAAGGGTTGGTTATGCATATGATTACACAACCTCAAACCTGAGTAGTTATAATGACGGGACACACGAATTCCTTTTATTATTTGATCTGGATATGTTCGGATTATCAAAAGGATATGACAAATCACCTAGATTCTTCTAAAAACCAGAGACAACATGAAAAAATTATATAGTACAATTTTAATAATCCTTATAAGCGTTTCAGGTTTTGCACAAAATTCTGAAATTAAAAAAGGTGACCGATATTTTGCTTCAAAAGCATATATGGACGCTGCCGATGCTTATGAAAAGGTGAACGACAAAGACCAGGAGGTCCTTCAAAACTTAGGAGATGCATATTTCTATACCAATCAATTGGTGAACGCAACAGATGTTTACAAGTTGTTATTTCTAAGACATGAAGCAACTGTGCAAGATGAATACAAATTCAGATTTGCGCACGCCTTGATGGGAATCGACAAGACAAAGGAAGCAGATAAGTATTTTACTGAATACTATGGTAAAGATTTCAATTTTGAAAAATTCAGAAAAGAACTTGATACAACAGTATCTCACGTATATACCACCAAACAGGTAATGAACAATGCTGCATCTGCAGATTTTGGAATTGCTTATTATGGTGATAAAGTGGTATTTGCTTCTACAAGAAATCAGGAAAGACCTATTTATCCATGGGATAAAAGGCCTACCCTTGATCTTTACACAGCTGATGTTAGCGGTGATAAAACCTTAAACGAAATTGTTCTTTTCCCTGGTGATATCAATACAGATTCTCACGAAAGTTCGACTACATTCAGCCAGGACGGAATGACCATGTATTTTGACAGAACCAATGAGAAAAGGGTAAAAGATGCAAACGATGTAAAAGTTGCCCACATCAGAATTTACCGCGCTGAGATGGTAGATGGAAATTGGACCAATATCCAAGCTTTACCTTTTACAAGTGATGAGTATTCAACAGAGCACCCAAGCTTAAGTCCGGATGGTTCGAAGTTGTATTTTTCCAGTGATATGCCAGGATCTAAAGGATCTTTTGATATCTATGTGGTTGATGTGAATTCAGATGGGACTTTTGGAACTCCTCAAAATTTAGGAGCTATAAATACAGAAAAGAGAGAACAATTCCCTTTTATAAGCGATGAAAATGTTTTATACTTTTCTTCCAACGGGCATCAGGGATTTGGTAATATGGATGTTTTCAAAACCGAAGGAAATTTTTCTGAAATCAAAAATCTTGGAACAAGTGTGAACAGCGGAAGCGATGATTTTGCATTTGTAATAAAAGAAGACAATGATGAAGGATGGTTTGCTTCTAACAGAAGAGGAACAGATAATCTTTACAACTTTACAAGAAAGGATTACACGCCTCCTGTTGTTGAGATTGACGATAGAGAAACCAACCTGGAAACAGGAAGACAACAATTAAGAGGTGTTGGAAATATATATTTCGACTTTGACAAATCCACGATCAAAAAAGAGTCTGAAGTTACTCTTGATAAAGTGGTTGATATCATGAAAAAATACCCAACTCTTGAAATTGAAATAGGATCTCACGCAGATGCAAGAGGATCTGATAAATACAATATGGCCCTTTCTGAAAGACGTGCTGCTGCCACCCTTGAATACCTTGTAGAACATGGTATTGAAAGAGAACGCTTAACCTCTAAAGGTTATGGTGAAAGTATGCCATTGAATGACTGTACTCAGCCAACCGGATGTTCTGTAGAAGAATATGCCAAGAACAGACGTAGCGAGTTCACTATTATGAATTAAAGCTTGCAACTAACTAACCAACCAGAAAATGCCCCGGGAAACCGGGGCATTTTTATTATATAATTAAAAGAGAAAAGACTAAAAAAAACTATAAATAGGACAATGTTCCGATTTGCCATTCTGAACGAGCTTTTGAGTGAGGAAGATTCTCAACGGGGAATGTGCAGGTTAATGAGTGTCACATTAAATTTTTCTCAGGTTCACGTAGGATTCTTCACTATTCAGGATGACAAAACAAAAGTATTCTAGGAAGGAAGCAAGAAAATATGCGGAATGTAATTATTTCTTAGGAGGGTACCCATTCAAAGCCTTAAGCACCATAATACTTAGCTGGGTTTCCCTGTTTTGAGGAGTAGCTTTTTTATCAAACTTACCATCTACAACAGCCTGCCAGATGAGAGAATCATTTTTTGCATCGATAAAATCCAGGGTTAATCTCAAATAAGTGTCGGGACCTCCTATAGGAAATCCACCAGAAACGCCCACACCTACATTACCTCCACCACCGCCAACTCCTACCCCTATATTATTTCGGCTCGCCGTCTCATATTCTGAAGCGTAAAAATTGATATAAATATGGGGATCTTCAGTACAGGAAAATCCTTCAGAAGCCATTTCTCTTTCCAGAATTGACAATACCCGCTGTTCATCCAGCTGACTCATTCGAGAGGCAAGATTTGGGTATATTTCATATGTATTTAGGGTATTAAATGAGGCTTTTTGATCGTAGTCAAAAACAGCAGTTGGGGTACTGCAGGAAGCAAAAATTGCTAAGACGAGAATATATTTGAAATTTTTCATGGAATGATTTTTATTAAAGTTACATAAAAATCATTCCATGAAAAATCCTGTTTAACAATAAATCTTTTACCACGGAGCTAACTCAGAAAAGAAATATTTGAAATTTCGATTAAAATGCAGTGTTAGGATTAAACAACCTCTTTATTCAGCATTTCCCAAAGTTTATCTTTTAATTCCATCAAACCTTGTTGTGCAACAGAGGAAATTAACAAATAAGGAGCTTTCAAGTCCTTATCCAAAATTGTCTTCAATTCGGTCTTCAATTCCTCATCCAGCATATCGCATTTGGAGATAGCCACAAGACGATCCTTATCCAACATTTCTGGATTATAGCGTCTTAATTCATCCAGCAGAATTTCGTATTGTTTAACAATATCGGGGGCATCTGCAGGTATTAGAAACAATAGGGTAGAGTTTCTTTCAATATGTCTTAGAAACCGGTGTCCAATTCCTTTTCCTTCAGCTGCACCTTCAATTATACCAGGAATATCTGCAACTACAAAAGTTTTAAATTCCCTGTATTCCACAATTCCCAGGTTGGGTTTTAATGTGGTAAACTCGTAATCGGCAATTTTTGGCTTTGCAGCGGTGATTACCGATAGCAATGTAGACTTTCCTGCGTTTGGAAATCCTACCAATCCAACATCTGCAAGTAATTTCAATTCCAGAGTAACATCCACTTCTTCCCCATCCATTCCCGGTTGGGCATATCGTGGGGTTTGATTGGTGGAAGATTTAAAGTGATTATTCCCAAGACCACCTTTGCCGCCTCTGGCAACTATAATTTCCTGACCATCCTCTGTGATCTCATTTAAAATTTGCTGGGTTTCGGTATCTCTAATTACTGTTCCCAATGGCACTTCGATGTATTGATCGGCACCATCTGCTCCTGTACTGGTTTGCTTCCCCCCGTGTAACCCATGTTCTGCGCGAACGTGGCGTTTAAATTTTAGATGAAACAACGTCCAGAGATTTTTATTTCCCTTTAAAATAACGTGTCCTCCACGTCCTCCATCTCCACCGTCGGGTCCTCCTTTGGCAACATATTTCTCCCTACGCAAATGCGCAGATCCCTGACCTCCTTTTCCGGAAGCCACATGTATTTTTACATAATCAACAAAATTCCCTTCAGTCATACCCGTACTTATTGTCGTTTCAAAGAAAACGAACGCTTTATTATATTATAATTTGGCAGATTACTCTGCCTGTATTGAATCTATTACTTTACTTATTCTTTGGGTTATGTCGTCTACAGAACCAACCCCATCCACGCCAAAATATTTATCCTGTTTCAAATAATATTGTTTCAGAATCGCGGTTTCTTCATAATAAACCCTAATCCTTTCTCTAATGATAGCCTCATCGGCATCATCTTTCCTTCCTGAAGTTTTACCACGTTCAAGCAATCGTTCCACCAAAATCTCATCATCAACTTCCAATGCGATCATCGCAGAAACTTCTGTATTTTTTTCAGATAGTAAATCTGATAAGGCTTCTGCCTGAGCTACGGTACGAGGAAAACCATCAAAAATAAATCCTTTTGCACCGGGATTTTTATCCACCTCTGCTCCAAGCATTTTAATAGTCACATCGTCGGGAACCAATTGCCCTTTATCCATATACGATTTGGCATTTTTACCAAGCTCGGTTTCATTCTTTATATTATACCTAAATACATCTCCTGTAGAAATGTGGATAAGTTGATATTTATCCTTTAAAACGCTTGCCTGGGTTCCTTTTCCTGCTCCAGGAGGACCAAATAACACCAAATTTGTCATGTTTGCTTTTTTAAGTTTATATATTTGAGAAAGATTTCGGCCTAAACCATCATAATCCAAACCATAACCAACAATAAAATCATTTGGGATTTCCATCCCTATATAATCAATCTTAAGGTCCTTTTTATAGGCTTCAGGTTTAAAAAACAAGGTAACAACCCGGTAACCTGCAACTCCTGAATTTTTTAAAATCCCATCAATTGCAGCCAGCGTATGTCCCGTATCTACAATATCCTCAATAACAATTACTTCTCTTCCTATTAAGGATTGATTTAGACCGATTAAGGTTTCAACATTTCCGGTGGTTGAAATACCTTCATAAGAACCAAGTTTCACAAAAGCAACCTCGCAGTTTCCTTCAAATCTTTTAATAACTTCTGAAGCAACCAGAAAAGCACCATTTAGTATTCCCAGGAAAACTGGGGTAATTCCATCATAATCCCTGTTTAATTGCGCACTTATTTTTTCTATCGCTGTAGTTATTCTCTCTTCAGAAATAAATGGCTCAAACTTTAAATCGTGTAACTGGATCAAACTGCTAATTTTTAAAGGAGCAAAGATAAGGATTCTAAACAATCCCTGCTTATAACAAATAGATTGATTTCTTCCGGATTCGCTCGTTATTCCATCTTAAAAAATTATTTTTGCATAAATTACTGAATGCTTATGATCAACTATTTTTCATCTAATTTCAAATTAGGTATTTTAGGTGGCGGCCAGCTTGGGAAAATGCTGCTTTACGAAACCCGTAAATACGATATTCAAACCTTTGTTATGGATCCCAGCGAAGAAGCGCCCTGTAAAATTTCAGCGAATCACTTCATTACCGGTGATCTAATGGATTATGATAGTGTGCTGGAATTTGGAAGAAAAGTAGACGTTCTTACCTTTGAAATAGAATCTGTAAACGTTAAAGCTTTAAAACAGCTGGAAAAAGAAGGAATTAAAGTTTATCCTTCTTCTGATACCTTGGAAAAAATTCACGATAAATCTGTTCAGAAACAGTTTTACAAAGCAAATAATATTCCCACTGCAGCTTTCGGCATTTTTAAGTCAAAAGCTGAATTTTTAGAAGCTGAAAATACAGGGGAAATTAAATTGCCCGTAGTTTGGAAAAGTGCCACCGGTGGTTATGATGGCAGAGGAGTACAAATAATAAGATCAAAAGAAGATTTAAAAGAGATCGCTGAAGGAGTCTGCATTGCCGAATCCCTAATTCCTTTTAAAAATGAACTCGCTGTAATTGTAGCCCGAAATCCTTCAGGAGAAATGAAGACATTTCCCGTGGTTGAGATGGAATTTCATCCCACCGCAAACCAGGTAGAATATGTAATCTGTCCCGCCAGGATTGATGATGCTGTAGCCAAAAAAGCACGAAAACTGGCCGAATCTGTTTCTGTGGCTTATCAACATGTAGGATTACTGGCAGTAGAAATGTTCCAGACAAAAGATGATGAGATCATAGTAAATGAAGTAGCACCCAGACCGCATAATAGTGGACATTACAGCATTGAAGCAAGCTATACCAATCAATTTGAGCAACATTTACGCGCGATATTGGATCTGCCTTTGGGAGATACAGAAAATAAAGTAAGCGCCGTAATGGTTAATCTTTCCGGGGAAGAAGGACACACAGGTCCTGCTGTTTATAAAAATATTGACGAAATACTGAAAATGCCTGGTGTCACCCCACATATTTACGGAAAAAAAATCACCAGACCTTTTCGGAAAATGGGACATGTGACCATTGTAAATAAGGATATGAAGATGGCCCATGAAATTGCCGAAAAAGTAAAAAAAACCATTAAGGTAATAAGTATAAAATAGTAGAAACCTCACAGGTTTTTAAAACCTGTGAGGTTTAAATTCTAAAAACTTGACAAAATGAGCAAAGTAGCAGTAATAATGGGAAGCACCAGCGACTTACCGGTTATGCAGGATGCCATAGATATATTAAAAGGATTTGATATTGAGGTAGAGGTAGACATCGTTTCGGCACACCGTACTCCCGAAAAATTATTCGATTACGGTAAAAACGCTCATACCCGTGGGATCAACGTTATTATTGCCGGCGCCGGTGGTGCCGCGCATCTGCCGGGAATGATTGCATCCTTATCCCCCCTTCCGGTAATTGGGGTTCCGGTAAAATCCAGCAACTCTATAGATGGCTGGGATTCTGTCCTGTCCATTTTACAAATGCCCGGAGGGGTTCCCGTAGCGACCGTAGCATTGAATGGCGCCAAAAATGCCGGAATTCTTGCAGCTCAAATAATTGGAGCTACAGATAAATGTATGCTGGACAAGGTTTTGTTTTATAAAGAAGGTTTAAAACAAAAAGTAATAGAAGGCGCAAAAGAAATCAAAAAGTAAGAAGACCACGCGAACGTGGCCTTCCTGAGTAGTACTATTTTGCTTAAAAATATTATTTATTAACCATTCTAAATATATTAATCTAAACTATTTAAGTAACTACTTTATTATTCTTTTATACATTTTAAAAGTTAAAAATATATATATTTTTAATATATCCCAACCAAAAACGTTAAAACATTTACCGAACACGTTATAAAAAAATCTAAATATGCCTATTTCAGTTGATAATCCATTGCTGGAGGAATTTTCTTTTGCGCCCTTCTCCAACATAAAAAATGAACATTTTAAACCTGCATTTTTAAGATCCATTGAAATTGCAAAAACCGAAATTGACCTGGTTACTTCTTCAAAAGAGGATCCTACTTTTAAAAATACTATTGAAACCCTGGAATTTTCGGGGAAGCAACTTGATTTGGTGACCAGTATCTTTTTTAATCTGAATTCAGCTGAAACCAATGACGAAATTCAGAAGATCGCTCAGGAGGTTTCACCGCTTCTTTCTGAATTTAAAAATGATGTCATCCTGAACAAGGCACTTTTTGAAAGGGTTAAGACGGTTTATTTACAAATGGAATCCCTGGACCTCACTATAGAACAGCGAATGCTGCTCGATCAAAAATACAAGGCTTTTTCAAGAAACGGAGCAAATCTTTCCGAAGATAAAAAGAAAGAATTACGGGAAATAGATAAACAACTATCTACTTTAAGCTTGAAATTTGGAGAGAATGTTTTAGCAGAAACCAACAGGTTTGAACTTCTTATCACCAAAGAAAAAGATCTTGAAGGCCTACCGGATTCTGTAAAAGAAGAAGCTGAAGCAACCGCAAAAGAAAAAAACAAGGAGGGATGGATCTTTACCCTGGAATATCCAAGCTATATCCCCTTTATGAAATATGCCAAAAACAGGGAACTTCGGAAAGAACTGGCACTCGCCTTTGGTGCAAAAGGTTTTCATAATGACGAACTCGATAATCAGCAAAATGTACTGCAAATAGTTAACTTAAGATATCAAAGAGCCCGTCTTCTGGGATTCGAAACCCATGCAGATTTTGTTTTGGAAGAACGAATGGCAGAAAAGCCGGAAAAAGTAAAATCTTTCCTCTCGGAATTACTGACAAAAGCAAAACCCGCCGCACAAGGGGAATTTAGTGAACTTGAAAATTTTGCCAAAAACCTCGATCAAATAGACCGACTAGAAAAATGGGATGCGGCATACTACGGAGAAAAATTAAAACAAGAACTTTTTGATCTCGACGACGAAAAACTGAAACCTTATTTCAAACTTGAAAATGTAATAGACGGTATTTTTGAGGTTGCAAATAGATTATACGAACTTAATTTTGAGGAAGTTTTTGAAGTTGACACCTATCATCCCGATGTAAAAACCTATCAGGTAACCGATGTAAAAAACAATCCCGTGGCGTTATTTTATGCCGATTTTCATCCGCGTCCGGGAAAAAGAGATGGCGCATGGATGACCGTTTATCGCCCACAATATGTACAAAATGATAAAAACTACAGACCACATATTTCCATAGTTTGCAATTTCACTAAGCCCACCAAAAAAACACCTTCATTATTGACCTTTAATGAGGTTACAACCCTGTTTCACGAATTTGGTCATGCCTTGCATGGAATGCTTGCAGACACAACCTATCCAAGCCTTTCCGGAACAAGCGTTTACTGGGATTTTGTAGAGTTGCCAAGCCAAATGCTGGAAAACTGGTGTTACGAGCAGGAGGCCCTTCAAATCTTTGCAAAACATTACGAAACCAAAGAAATTATTCCGGAGAAACTTATTGAGAAAATTAAAAAAGCGTCCAATTTCCATGAAGGAATGGCAACTTTGCGCCAAATAAGCTTCGGAATGCTGGATATGAGCTGGCACGGAATTGATCCCTCAAAAATAAAAGACATCAAAGCGCACGAAGATGCCGCATTTGAACCCACTAAATTATATCCGGATGTGCCGCAGAATTGTATGAGCACCTCATTTTCTCATATCTTTCAGGGAGGGTATTCTTCCGGTTATTATTCCTATAAATGGGCAGAAGTCCTTGATGCAGACACTTTTGAATATTTTCAGGAAAATGGAATTTTCAGCAGGGAGATTGCACAAAGTTTTAGAGACCATGTGCTATCCCGGGGTGGAACAGAGCACCCAATGACATTATATAAACGTTTCAGAGGGAAAGAACCTCAGCCCGATGCTTTATTGAAAAGAGCCGGATTAATGAAAAAACAACGGAGAATTATGGATTAGCACTGAAAATTACAGCGCTTAATCTTTAGTTTTTTTTAAGCCATTCGGTCCAACTTTTTACTATTTTTGGGAATATTATGTTAATTGCCTATGTCTACAAATCAAATCGATCCTACAAAATGGGTAGATAAATATTCCGATTACCTTTTCAATTTCACTATTGTAAGGGTAAATGACAGAGAACTTGCGCATGATTTAATTTCTGAAACTTTTCTGGCAGGCTTAAGGTCCATGAAAAATTTTAAAGGAGAAGCCACAGAACGCACCTGGCTTATCTCGATTTTGAAACGGAAAATTATCGACTATTACCGAAAGATCAATTCCAAAAAAGGCCGGGCTGAAGTAAAAATTAATTACAGCGATGATTCCAACGAAGGAGACTGGTTGGAAGAACAGGCTCCGGACAGGTTTGACAAGACCGCTGAAGACATCATGGAAAATGAAGAACTAGGCCTTGCAATCCTGGATTGTATGGAGAAGCTACCAAAAAAACAAGCTAAAATTTTCAAAATGAAGACCATTGAAGGTCTTGACACGGAAGCTATATGTAATGAGTTTGATATCACTCCGTCTAACTTGTGGGTTATAGTCCACAGAGCAAGAACCGCTTTAGCTCAATGTTTGGAAAAAAACTGGTTTTAAAATGACTAAAAAAAAATCATTATTTATCGACTGTTCAGAAGCTGCACATTGCTGCGATAAGGCACAATACGAAGAAGCATCTTTATACGAAAAGATGAAGATTCATCTACATATATTCTTATGTAAACCCTGCAAAAATTATACGAAACAAAATACAAAACTCACCCAACTCATTGAGAAATCCAAACTAAAAACCTGTTCGGAAGATGAAAAAAAGGTTTGGAAAGAGAAAATTGAAAATCATACAACTAAATAAGCATCCCTAAAACACTTAAGATCAACCACCAAATTATGGGTATTCCTTCCACCCAAAATGATGAATAATATTCCTTCTGACTAATACCGGAATTTATCAGGAATATACTGGTGATCATTCCAACAAATAATACACTTAACCCCTCCGCCAAAGAGCTATTTTGTTTTAGGAATTCCAGTAACACAAAAACAAGAATCAGCAGCAGACCTACGAGTTTTGTTTTTTTAACCCCTATCTTTTGAGGAATCGTTCTCAACTGTTTCAAATCAAATTTAAGATCCCGAATTTCAAAAGGTAATGTCAATGCAATGATGAAACAGAAACGTTGAAGAAATTCAAGAAAAAAATCCATTTGAAAAAAATCCATTTTATCTACAACAGGCAATAACACGGTTACTCCTGCCCAAACAAATGCAATTACATATATTTTTACACCCGTTAAAGCTCTTAAATTTCTATTCTTGCTAAAAACCGGTATGGCGTATAATATTGTAAATAAACCCATAATTCCGGCAACAATTAATACGGAAACTGGCTGAAAAAAGCAACTATAAATAAACCCCAGGAACGCAATAAGTGAAAATCCCTGAATCACTTTAAGGTTTGTAGCAAGCGTTCTATAGTAAAGCTTGGCCAATCCCGCATATTTCACAAAATTATATCCGGTTATACTTCCAAGAAAAATGAATATTAACAGGTTTATATTCAAAGAAAGTTGAAAACATTGAAAGGTAATTGCGACCAGGGAGACTACAGCTAGTGAAACATGGATACTGCTGTTTATATAAAAATTAAACGCTCTTTTTAGCATCTTTTTAATCGGCTTTTTGAATAAAAAACTCCGTCGTAAGTTTTCATAAAAATCTTACCAAGTTGGTTGTCTGAAATGCCAAAAATCTACGTTTAAATATGTAATTTTGCAGCACAAAACGCAACTTTATTTTAATGAGAACAGATTCTTTTGCCCTAAGACATATTGGCCCTGATGAAATTGAATTACAAGACATGCTTTCCACTGTGGGTGTCCCAACTTTAGATCGGTTAATTTACGAAACTATTCCAGATGATATCCGTTTAAAAAACCCACTTGATCTACCTGCAGCGTTAAGCGAAAATGAATATGCCGAACATATCGGGCAATTAGCTTCTCTAAATAAAGTTTTTAAAACCTACATAGGTTTGGGATATCATCAGGCTATCCTGCCTGCTGTAATTCAGCGTAATGTTTTGGAAAATCCGGGATGGTACACGGCTTACACTCCGTACCAGGCAGAAATTGCTCAGGGAAGATTGGAAGCATTGCTTAATTTTCAAACAATGGTAAGTGATCTTACTGGCATGGAACTGGCAAATGCATCTCTCCTGGATGAATCTACCGCTGCAGCCGAGGCTATGGCAT
Source organism: Gillisia xinjiangensis (assembly GCF_046298265.1). Classification (NCBI taxonomy): domain Bacteria; kingdom Pseudomonadati; phylum Bacteroidota; class Flavobacteriia; order Flavobacteriales; family Flavobacteriaceae; genus Gillisia; species Gillisia xinjiangensis. The sequence continues at coordinate 159,458 of NZ_JBKAHK010000001.1, forward strand.
TGCTTTTTGCGGTTAGAGAAAGGGAACAGAAGAAAAATGAAGTTGCAAAGTTCTTTGTTTCTGAAGAAGTGCTGCCTCAAACAATCTCCTTATTAAAAACAAGAGCCATTCCCCTGGGAATAGAATTGGTTATTGGAGACCACACAGAATTTGACTTTTCCACGGAATTTTTTGGAGCAATTCTTCAATATCCTGGAAAATCCGGACAGGTATTCAATTATACCAACTTTGTTTCAAGATCAAAAGAAGCTCAAATTAAAATAGTTGTAGCTGCAGATATTTTAAGTTTAGTGAAATTACAGGCACCGGGAGAACTAGGAGTTGATGTAGTTGTTGGAACCACCCAACGTTTTGGAATCCCATTAGGATACGGTGGACCGCATGCGGCCTATTTTGCAACTAAAGAAGAATATAAACGAAGTATTCCCGGAAGGATTATAGGGGTTACAAAAGACATGAATGGCAATCGTGCCCTTAGAATGGCGCTTCAAACAAGGGAGCAACACATAAAACGTGATAAGGCAACATCCAATATTTGTACTGCCCAGGTTTTATTAGCTGTTATGGCGGGTATGTACGCGGTTTATCATGGCCCCAAAGGCTTAAAATATATTGCAGATACCATTCATTCCTCTGCCGTTACCTTGGAAAAAATGTTGAAAGAATTAGGTTTTCAACAGCTAAACTCCTCCTATTTTGATACGATCCAAATAAAAGCAAATGCTTCGGTTGTGAAGCCTATTGCTGAAAAAAATCAAATAAATTTTTATTACCCGGATCCTGAAACGGTGGTTATCGCTATAAACGAAACTACCAATATATCAGATTTAAATAAAATTGTCGCTGTTTTTTCTGAAGCTTCAGAGAAGTCCAAATTGACAATAGAAGCCTTGGAAAAAGGCACAACAATTCCGAAGGAGATTGAACGAAAGAAAGATTTTCTCACCAATGAGGTCTTTAATTCCTATCATTCTGAAACGGAATTGATGCGTTACATCAAGAAACTGGAACGCAAGGATCTTTCTCTTAACCATTCCATGATCGCTTTGGGATCTTGTACAATGAAACTAAATGCAGCTTCAGAAATGCTTCCTTTAAGCAATCCGCAATGGGGGAATATTCACCCTTTTGCACCTGTAGAACAGGCTGAAGGTTACCAGGTAGTATTAAAAAAACTGGAAGACCAACTTACCGAGATTACAGGTTTTGCCGGAACTTCCCTACAGCCAAATTCCGGAGCTCAGGGAGAATATGCTGGGCTTATGGTTATTCGCGCATATCACGAATCCAGGGGAGATGCGCACAGGAATATTTGCCTTATCCCATCATCAGCTCACGGCACCAATCCTGCATCGGCAGTGATGGCCGGAATGAAAGTGGTGGTTACAAAAGCAACCAACGAAGGAAATATAGACCTGGATGATCTAAGGGAAAAAGCGATAAAACACAAGGATAACTTAGCCGCATTGATGGTTACGTACCCTTCCACTCACGGAGTTTTTGAATCTTCCATAAGAGAAGTAACAAGGCTAATTCATGAGAATGGCGGGCAGGTTTATATGGATGGTGCAAATATGAATGCACAGGTAGGACTTACAAATCCCGGTGCCATTGGTGCCGATGTTTGCCACCTGAACCTTCATAAAACTTTTGCGATTCCGCACGGTGGTGGTGGCCCCGGTGTAGGTCCAATATGTGTTGCAAAGCAACTACTCCCGTTTTTACCGGGAAATCCGGTGATTAAAACCGGCGGGGAACAGGCAATTACCGCAATTTCTTCCGCACCCTGGGGATCGGCTTTAGTATGCCTTATTTCGTATGGTTATATCACAATGCTAGGAAGCAAAGGTTTACAGAAAGCAACAGAATATGCGATCCTGAATGCCAACTATATAAAAGCCCGGTTAAAAGAACATTATCAAACTTTATATTCCGGAGAATGCGGAAGAGCAGCCCATGAGATGATCCTGGATTGCCGTCCTTTTAAAAACAACGGAATTGAAGTAGTAGATATCGCCAAAAGACTTATAGATTACGGATTCCACGCTCCAACTGTCTCTTTCCCGGTTGCCGGAACTTTAATGATCGAGCCTACCGAAAGTGAAAGCAAGGCAGAACTCGACCGTTTTTGTGATGCTTTAATTTCTATAAGACAGGAAATAAGTGAATCTTCTGCAGAGGATGAAAACAATATTTTAAAAAATGCGCCTCATACAATGCCGATGCTTACTGCCGAAACCTGGGACTTCCCATATAGCAGAAAACAGGCAGCTTTCCCTTTGGAGTATGTAGCCGACAATAAATTCTGGCCAACGGTAAGAAGACTGGACGATGCGTATGGAGACAGAAATTTGATATGCACCTGTGATCCTATCGAAGAGTATATGGAAGCCTAAAAACATTGTCGTCAATGTTTGAAAGATTCCTAAAATAAACGTAAAATAATTTAATTGTTACTGATTTTTAAAGCATAAAATATCAAAACTATAATTAAGCATATTTTTTCCACTTTGTAGGTCTAAACTAAAATTGCTTTTAGTAATTTGGTTAAAGATTTCACAAATTAAGTCGTTTCAATGAGTATAAAAATAACAGGTATAGGCAGTTTTATTCCTAACTTAAAAAGAAAGAATTCAGACTTTCTAAAGCAAGAATTCAGGAATACCGACGGATCTCCATTCCCTCATGCAAATGAGGTTACTATTGAAAAATTTCAGGCAATCACTGGAATTGAAGAACGAAGGTATCTGGAAGAGAATTTAAGCACTTCGGACATGGCGACCGTTGCTGCACAAAGGGCGATTGAAGATGCAGGCATTGATCCTGAAACCCTTGATTATCTAATTGTTGCCCACAACTACGGAGACGTAAGATCCGGAAGTGTTCAAAGCGATACCGTGCCCAGCATTGCTACCCGTGTTAAACACAACCTGAAAATTAAAAATCCTAAATGTGTAGGATATGATGTGTTGTTTGGCTGTCCGGGCTGGATCGAAGCAGTTATCCAGGCGCAGGCTTACATCAAATGCGGAATGGCAAAGAAATGCCTTGTAATTGGCGCAGAAGCCCTTTCCAGAGTTGTGGATAAGTTTGACCGGGATTCAATGATCTTTTCAGATGGAGCCGGGGCTACGGTACTGGAAATCACCGAGGAGGAAGGTGGGATTTTAGCGCATGACTCAGCTACCTATGCATATCAGGAAGCCAATCATATCTATTTTGGAAAGTCAAATCTTCCGGGGGAGGTTGAAGATACGCGCTTTATTAAAATGAATGGCCGCAAGATCTACGAATTTGCACTTACCGAAGTTCCCGGCGCGATGAAAACCTGCCTGGAAAACAGCGGAAAAACAATTGCCGACGTTAAGAAAATTTTCATTCATCAGGCCAATGAAAAGATGGATGATGCAATAATAAAACGCTTTTATAAATTACATAAGTTGCCTGTTCCGGAAAAAGTGATGCCTATGAGTATTCAGGAGTTAGGAAATAGCAGCGTAGCCACTGTACCCACATTATTGGATCTTGTGATCCGCGGACAAATAAAAGACCAGGAACTTAAAAAAGGGGATGTTATTATTATGGCCAGCGTTGGTGCCGGAATGAATGTTAATGCCATCGTATATCAATACTAAAATGTACGAAAGGACCTTTCCTACCAAAAGATTTAAAAAAACCCTGGAATTTTTAGAAGAAAACGTTCCTCCACCAGCAAAAATACTGGATCTGGGAGTTGAAAATCCTTTTTCTGAAATAATGAAACAAAATAAATATCAGGTCACCAACACAAAAGGGGAAGATCTCGACCTTGATTCAAATGCTGTAAAATCCAATGAATATGATGTTATAACAGCTTTTGAAATTTTTGAACACCTTGTGTCTCCCTTCAATGTATTAAAAGATATTCAGGCTAAAAAACTGGTGGCTACCGTTCCTTTAAAAATGTGGTTTTCCAATGCCTATCAAAATAAAACCGATTTAAGAGACCGGCATTTTCACGAATTTGAAGACTGGCAATTCGACTGGCTGCTGGAAAAAGCAGGATGGACGATTAAAAAGCGTGAAAAATGGACTAACCCGGTAAACAAAATCGGTTTCCGGCCATTGCTTAGAAAATTTACTCCACGGTATTACGCGGTTTATGCCGAAAGATCCTAGAAATCTCAGAATTTTCTTCCAAATCAATATTCCCCTCCTGCTCTAATTTTCGCTAATCAGATTATCGTATTTTAGCAAAAACAATCGCTTTCTTGAAACTATATATCGTAATTCCAGCGTATAACGAAGCTGAATTTATAGGGAAAACACTTCTATCTTTGGTAGCACAAACCTGGCTTCCAGACAGGATCGTAGTAGTAAATGATCAGTCTACTGATTCAACTGAAAAAATCATCCTGGATTTTGCTGAAAAACACGATTTTATCTCCCTTGTAAACACCACATCTGAAGGGGAACATTCTCCCGGAGGCAAGGTAATTCGAACTTTTAATCAAGGTTATAAAATCCTGGATGAAGATTACGACATCATATGTAAATTTGATGCCGATTTGGTTTTTCCTGAAAATTATCTTGAAAGTATAATCAAAATCTTTGAAGCAGATCCTTCAACCGGAATGGCAGGCGGTTGTTGCAGCATTCTTAAAAACGGGAATTGGGTCTTGGAAAATCTTACCGATAAGGACCATATTCGGGGCGCATTAAAAGCCTACAGAAAAGAATGTTTTCTGGAGATTGGCAAACTTCAGCCATCGATGGGCTGGGATACTGCCGATGAGCTTCTCGCCCAGTTTCACGGCTGGAAAATAAAAACTGACCCTGAGCTAAGAGTGAAACATTTAAAACCAACAGGCGCCAGTTACAACAGTGCTTCTAAATACAAGCAAGGAGAAGCCTTTTACCGACTTCGGTACGGATTTTTCATCACCCTGATAGCTTCTGCTAAGCTGGCATATCTAAAAAAGAATTTTAGTTTGTTCAACGATTACCTCAGCGGATATTTTAAGGCAAAAAAAGAAAAGCAGCCCTTTCTTGTTTCCGAAGAAGAAGGCCGCTTTATAAGAAATCTACGCTGGCAAAAAATGCGACGTAAAATATTCTGAGTTTTTATTCTAAAACAAAAATTTACTTTTTCTTATCCAACATAATATATAAAGGTTTGCCGGTTGCTGCATTCGGATTTGAAATACCGAGAATTGCGGAAATAGTGGGTGCAATATCTATAATTTCAGAACGCTCAAAAGTGCTTCCCTGAGGCACCCCATTTCCGAAGAAAATAAGAGGCGCATGAGTGTCATAATTAAATCCGCTGCCGTGCGTTGAACCTGTTATAGAATAAGAGATTACCGAAGGTTTTAACACCATAATAACATCTCCGCTCCGTTTTTGATTAAACCCATTTTGAACCAATTGCGCTGTACCTTCAGAAAAAGTGGCACCTTGCATTTGACTTCTGGTATAAACATTATTGACCTGTGGATACTGCAAAATAAAATGTGCAAGAGCACTTTCAAGATCAGATGCTTTAACATGCGCTTTCTGAAGTGCAGTATAATCAAAGAAAATCTGGTAACTGTGCACCTTTTCAATAAGATTTGCAGTTTTAAATTCTTCCTCAACAAAATTCTTCAGCTTGTCCTCAAACTCATTATTATCAAAATAACCGGATGGAATTTTAACCGTTTTCAAATAAGAAGGGACGTCTACCCCACCATGATCTGAAGTTAAAAACACGGTGTAATTCCCTGCGCCAACCTGTTCATCCAAAGCGGTCAATAACCTGGCAAGATCAAGGTCAAGACGTAAGTAGGTATCCTGAATTTCCTTAGAATTAACGCCAAAATTATGCCCTATATAATCTGTACTGGAATAACTTATAGTAAGGAAATCGGTAAAATCATCTTTTCCAAGATCTTCGGCTTTCATTGCTGCAATAGCAAAATCTGTAGTAAGTGTATTTCCGAAGGGGGAAATTTTTACACGTTCAAATTTGTTCTTTTCTGTTGAAAGTGCTTCCAGGTCATACGGAAAAGTGGTTTGTCCGTGGAATCCTTCTTCAAAACCGGAGAGATCAGGTCCACTTTCTGAATAGGTTTCAATATCGCCCAATGTATTCCATGGCTGGATGTATGAAGCCGCCTTGCCTGAATTATTAAATTCATTTACCCAATTCGGTAAATTCTCCATGTAAAAGGTACTCGTAATCCATTTTCCCTCATCGCGCCCCTGAAACCAATACGCAGCATTAGCGGTATGTCCAGCGGGTAAAATAGCACCCCGATCTTTCATCCCTATACCTATGGTTTTACCCCGCATTTGGGTAAACAATCTATTTTCATCTGCCACCGTAGTTGCGATCATGCGATGTGGAGACATTTTACCAGCATCAGATGAAGTTCCTAAAGATTCCACAGAATCATCTCCGGCATTATACACTTCCTTTTTTTCAAACTTATTATACCATCCATTCCCAATTATTCCGTGATTTTGAGGCGTTGTACCTGTAAAAACAGACGCATGTCCCGGAGCAGTATAGGTAGGAATATAATTAAAATGGTTATTTTTAAAAGAATAACCATCCTTTATAAGCCTTCTAAATCCTTCCTGCCCATATTTATTCCAAAAACGGGTGATATAATCATAGCGCATTTGATCCACTACAATACCAACTACAAGTTTAGGTTTTTCATTATCAATAGAAGTTTGTTTTGGTGTTTGACCATTCAACGGCAAAAAGCATAAGAAAACAACAAAAAGTAACGTGTAATTCTTCATAAGTATGATTAAAATAGTATGCTTCAAATTTACTAAATACTGAGGGTTAAAGTTTAATTCTACGTTAAATAGTTTCCCCGTAAAATTTAGTATTTTAGCTTTACAAAAATTCATAAATGAGGTACCTCAATTCGATTGGTGAATACTTTTTAATGTTAAAGGGTGTGTTTGGCAGAATGACCAAAGGGTCTGTTTTAAAAGAACTTATATTCAAAGAAATAGATCAACTAATTATTGGCTCTCTAGGGATTGTAGCATTTCTATCCTTTTTTATTGGTGGTGTTGTTGCCCTGCAAACCGCATTAAACCTTAACAATCCCTTAATTCCAAAAACCCTGATTGCATTTGCTGCGAGACAATCGATCATTCTTGAATTCTCCCCTACCTTTATCTCTATTATCATGGCAGGAAAAGTAGGATCTTTCATAACATCAAGCATTGGCTCTATGAGGGTGACTGAACAAATCGATGCCCTGGAAGTTATGGGAGTAAATTCCCTTAATTATTTGATTTTTCCTAAAATTATCGCAATGTTAACATATCCCTTTGTTATTGCATTATCCATGTTTTTGGGGATAGTAGGAGCTTATTCTGCTGCCGTACTTGGTGGTTTTGTTGGAGCTGAAGAATTTATCGAAGGACTTCAAACCGATTTTGAAGGCTTTCAGTTATTTTACGCATTTTTTAAAACCTTTCTGTTTGCCTTAATTCTTGCAACCATTCCAGCGTACCATGGATATTATATGACTGGTGGATCCCTGGAGGTAGGAAAGGCCAGTACCACTTCATTCGTGTGGACCAGTGTGGTCATCATCGTTACCAATTATATTGTAACCCAATTACTGCTTAGCTAATGATAGAAATTAAAAATTTAAAAAAGAGATTTGGGGACGAAGAAATTTTAAAAGGAATTGACTTTGTTTTTGAAACCGGTAAAACCAATCTTGTCATTGGCCAATCCGGATCAGGAAAAAGCGTCCTTTTGAAATGCATGTTGGGACTATTCACGCCAGAGGAGGGAACTATTGAATACGATGGAAACACTTATTCAGACTTTTCCGATGAAGAAAAGCGGGCACTTAGACAGAAAATCGGGATGTTATTTCAGGGAGGAGCTTTATTTGACTCCATGACAGTAGAAGAAAATGTTATGTTTCCGTTAAGAATGTTCACAAAAAAAAGAAAAAAGGACTTGCACGAACGGGTACAGGAAGTATTAAAAAGGGTTAACTTGGAAGATTCAGCAAAAAAATTCCCTTCAGAAATTAGTGGAGGAATGCAAAAAAGGGTTGCCATTGCCCGAGCAATAGTTAATAAACCTAAATATTTGTTTTGTGATGAGCCAAACTCCGGCCTAGACCCCCATACGGCAACCATCATTGATAACCTTATTCATGATATAACGGTAGAATACGATATAACTACCATAATAATTACCCACGATATGAATTCCTTGCTGGAAATTGGAGAGAACATCGCTTTTTTAAAAGACGGGGTTTTGGCTTGGAAAGGTGACAAATCCCAAATTTTCAAAACCGATGACAAAACGGTAACAGACTTTGTTTATACTTCCGATCTATTTAAAAAAGTGCGGGAAGCCCAAAATCAGGGGCTCTAATTAATTCAGGGATTTTACTGCCAGAGTATCAAGTTTTAGTCTCAAGGTTAACCATTTCTGAATCTTTTCAGCCTCAGAATTTTTTGTTTTGCTGTTAATATTTTGTTTCCAGGTAATATTAAAGGTGGGAATTGTATCTATTTTTGAAAAGTTTGTAGAGATCGTATTGGCAAAACTGAGATTGGATATATTGGAATAATTTACCTTCACCTCATCGCTAATCTCTTTAAAAGAAAAATCTCCCTGCCTGTATTTCAACAATTCATTTTCTAAAAGTGAAATTTTGGAATCTTTATTTTCTATAACTTCCTGATTCTTTACATAAAGATCCTCCAAAATCCCAGTTCGAACTTGGGTTGACAGCAAAGCCATATCACCATTTGCACCGGAACCCTGATGAACGATAAGGGTAGTTTCATTAAGAACCTTGATATCTTTTAATTGTTCCTTCCAGGTTTGAATAGTTTCTTCAGGAACAGCGGCTCCTATTAAATAAACCTCAATCTCCTTTTTATTATAATCCTGCGCAGTTTTAATTTTCTGTGTTCCGGTATACCGTACAACTTCTGTTAAAAATTCCTTCGCACTGGTCTCAAAAAATTGTTTCTGTAAAAGGTTTACAAAAAGAATAATACTTGGGATCATTACAATAATAGCGATCGTGGATGCAATTTGCGCAGTTCGCTTTCTGCTTTTACTGTTTACATATTTTACCAAAGGAAAATCAAGCAGTTTAGATACCACAAATGTAGTAAGCGCTATGAAGACAGCGTTAATGGAGAAGAGATAGATCGCTCCTCCGGCATATGCCAAGTTTCCAATGGCAAGACCATAACCAACAGTACACAATGGAGGCATAAGGGCAGTAGCAATGGCAACTCCAAAGATCACACTTGCAATGGTGCCCTTTTTTGTTTTAGCTACAATCAAAGCCAATCCGCCAAATATGGCTACCAGCACATCCAGAATTGTAGGATATGTTCTGGCGATTAATTCCGGGGTTTCCTCTGTTATTGGAGAAATCAAAAAATAAATATAAGCTGTTAAAACACTAAGAAATACCATCACCCCAAGATTGATGAAAGATTTTTTTAAAGTCTCCACATCGTTAATGGCAACAGATAATCCTACACCCACTATAGGTCCCATAAGTGGAGAAATAAGCATCGCACCAATCACAACCGCAGTACTGCTTACGTTTAAACCTATAGAGGCCACAAATATGGAAAAGATAAGGATCCACGCATTGTGCCCCTTAAAGGAAATATCTTTTTTTATGGCTTCTAAAGTTGCTTCCCTATCGGTATCATGCCGTATATCCAGTAATTCTGAAACAAACGCCCTAACACTCGCCCATATCCCTTCCACATGTGAAAACTCATTTTTTTCAGGATCCTGTAGTGTATCATTACCAATATTATCCTTATTCTCCATATTTATCCTAAATTTTCACCAAATTTCTCCATCACTTTACTCCTGATCTCTTTGATTTCCTGGTCTTTTTCTTTTGGCACAATCATTAAAACATCCTTATCATCTACTATGATATAATCTTCAAGCCCATCTATAACTACCACTTTTGGCGTATGAGTATAGATTAAATTCTTTTTTGCATCCATTGGAAATAAATGGGCGCTTATTACCGCATTTTCATCCTTGTCCTTTGCAAGCTCGTGATATAATGCACCCCAGGTTCCAAGGTCATTCCAGTCAAATGTAGCCGGTATCACCCGTACGGCATCCGATTTTTCCATCACTGCATAATCAACAGAAATATTCTGGGTTTCAGGATAGGTTTCTTCAATAAATTCCTCTTCCTCAGGACCGTTCAGCTTTTCGATTCCTTTTTCAAAAAGCCCTGTCATTTCCGGCTGATACTTTGCAAAAGAATCAATAATAAATGAAACTTTCCAAATAAAAATTCCGGCATTCCATAAGTAATTGCCCTCTTCAAGGAATTTTTCGGCATTTCGAAGGCTAGGTTTTTCAGTAAATTTTTCTACTCTATAGAAACTTTTACCTTCTTCTTTCTCATATTTTATATATCCAAATCCTGTATTTGGAGCAGTAGGTTTGATGCCAAGAGTGATCAATATATTTTCTCGGGAAGCCGCTTCAAACGACTTTTTTATATCATCGATAAAATTTTCCTGTTGCTGAATCCAATGATCACTGGGCACCACCAACATTACCGCTTTCTCATTTTGTTTATTGATCTTTAATGCCGCCAGTAATATACACGGTGCAGTATTGCGCAATGCAGGTTCGAGTATAATTTGAGCGGTCGTAATATTAGGCAATTGCTCCTTTACAAGATCCAGGTAACTATGATTGGTAAGAATAAGGATGTTTTCCCTTGGAACCACATGTGCCAGCCTCTTAAATGTGCGATGAAGCAAGGTTTCCCCGGATCCCGTCATATCGTGGAATTGTTTTGGAAACGCAGCAGTGCTAACCGGCCAAAACCTGGAACCCACTCCTCCGGCCATTATTACCGCATAATAATCCTTATTATAATTATCCATTCTAATAAATTTAAAATTGAAGAATATCTTAGCCTACCAACAGTTCCACCTGGGCGTTGGGCTGGAAAAGATACACCTTTCCTGTTTCCACCTCAAGACACTCATAGCGTTTCCTAAGCTTTTGGCCCTTCTTAAAAATTTTTCCATTATAAATTTTGAATAATCCTCCCGCGGGAAGCTCAAAAATATAATTTTTATCGTTCTCGGGGTCAAATTTTTTGAGTGCCACAGAAAGATGTGCATCTGTATCACTACTTGCCTTCGGATTTTTAAAATGACTTGCAATTATTGGAAGCAACTGAACAGGGAAAATCTCAGGCCTTATAAACGGTAACATCATTTGCTGAAACGTAAATTTCCACTCATTGCCATGTGGCTTTATAGTTCTTCCAAATCTCTCAAAGGCCAATAAATGAGATATCTCATGAATTAAAGTTATTAGAAACCTGTATTCATTCAAATTGGCATTTACCGTTATTTGATGAATCCCGTCAGGCATTCTTCTATAATCTCCATGACGTGTTACCCGCTCGTTCACAATCTTGAGATGAACCCCGTGTTCCTTTACCATTTCAAAAACGGGAGAAACGGCATGACTGGGAAGGTATTTTTCAAGTATATCACTCATCCTTTTTGTCCTAGGGAGTACTATTGGAAACCTGTAACAGTTTTCCGTTATAATATTTGTTCGCTGTTAAACTAAAATCTACTATATATTGTGCCATTTCCGCAGCCTTTAAAGGTGCTTTATATCCCGGAAAAGCCTCTTCCAGCATTTCGGTTTGTACTGCTCCAAGAGCGAGTACATTAAAGGAGGGACCATGCTCTTTATATTCTTCAGCGAGCATTTCTGTAAGACTAATAAGCGCTCCTTTGCTTGAACTATAAGCAGAAAGACCAGGAAATTTTACGCTTCCCTGTACTCCGCCCATGCTGCTTATATTCACAACATGTCCGGCTTTACCCATGAAAGGAAGCACCTGTTGAATTAATCCAACTACTCCAAAAACATTGGTATCATAAATCCTTTTAAACTCCGCTATGCTGGATTCTTTAAAAGATTTATTAAGAATCGCTCCGGCATTGTTTATCAAAACATCTACTCTTTCCCATTTAGACTGAATAAATCCATCGACCTCCTGTAAAGAAGCTTCATTGGTGATATCACAGGATAAAGCAGTTACATTTTCAAGACCCAGCTCTTTTACAGGTTGAATGTTTCTGGATAACGCCAATACTTTATGTCCTGAATTTGAAAATAACTTTACCATTTCCAGCCCTATTCCCCTGCTGGCGCCAGTAATTACTATATGCTTCATTATCAATTTAGTTTTATTTCTTTTTCTGAAGTATTTGTCATTTTAAGCAGGCCTGGGATAACTTTTTCAATGAGATCTGCCATATGGGCAATATCCATTTTTTCAGCTTCATCTGAAACATGATGGTAATACTCATAATTGGTAAAATCAAACGTGCTTATGGTTTGAGCAGGAACCTTAAATTCCTGATAAAAAGAATAATTATCACTTCGTTTGAAAAGATTGTATTCTTTGGCTTGTGGCAAAAACCCAAGGATTTCAGCTTCAGAATATTCATTGAATTTTTCGGCTAAATTGGAGTTTTCATATCCGGTAAGATAAGCCAGGTGATCTTTGCCTTGCATTGGAACCCCAATCATTTCAAAGTTCACCATCGCATATAGGTCAAGATCTTCAGACTTTAACCGCTTCGATATATGCTTTGCGCCCTGCAGACCCATTTCTTCTGCAGAAAAAAGGATAAAAAGAATACTTCTTTTATTAGCCTTCAATTTTGCGAATTGCTCAGCCAGTTCCATTACGGCAACCGTTCCTGCCGCATTATCATTAGCGCCATTGGCAATGGAATCATTATCCACGGCTTTTTCTATCCCAATATGATCATAATGCGCGCCCAGAATGATAAATTCCTTTTTCAGTTCCGGATCGTTTCCTTCCATAAAACCAATTACGTTAAACCCTGTTCTATCGGAAACTTCAAAAGAATCCCTATAGGTTTCATAATAGGGTTTAATGTTGTTTTTTTTGAAAAAAGCTTCAATATAACCCGCAGCTTTGTTAATTCCTTCGGTACCCGTTTGGCGTCCCCTTAAATCATCTGAAGCAAGGAATTCCAGTTTTTCTTTGACCGATGCTTCGCTTATGGCTATATCAGGAAGAGTTGTATTTATTATATTTTCTGAAATTATCACATTCTCACTATTGGAATTCTTTGCAGAATTACAGGCGCCAAATGTGATTAAACCCGCAAATACACTAATTTTAATTATATTTTTCCTCATAAAGTTAAAGATAAAAAAATCCCGCTATAGAGCGGGATTTTGTGTACAATTATTCCATTTTTGAAAATTATTTAAGCCAGCATTGTTACCGGGTTCTCCAGATAGTTTTTTAATGTCTGAAGAAATGCTGCTCCTGTCGCTCCATCCACAGTTCTGTGATCACAGGCCAGGGTAACTTTCATCGTATTTCCAACAACTATTTGTCCGTTCATCACGACCGGTTTTTCCACGATAGCTCCTACCGAAAGGATCGCAGAATTAGGTTGATTTATAATACTTGTAAATTCAGTAATCCCGAACATTCCAAGATTTGAAACGGTAAATGTACTTCCTTCCATTTCCTGGGGTTGTAATTTTTTATTCCGTGCTTTCCCTGCAAGATCCTTTACATTGGCTCCAATTTGAGTCATAGACATTTGATCTGCATATTTAAGAACAGGTACTACAAGACCGTCTTCCACAGCTACAGCCACACCCATATGGATATGCTTCGCGATTTTGGTGCTCTCCCCCGTCCATTGTGAATTAACCCTTGGATGTTTTCTCAGCGCCATAGCCGAAGCTTTGATCACCATATCATTAAAGGACACTTTCACATCTGGCAATTCATTTATCTGTATTCTTGAAGCCATAGCCGTCATCATATTCACCTCTATAGTAAGGTAATAATGAGGAGCGGTAAATTTGGATTCACCCAATCGTTTCGCAATGGTTTTGCGCATTTGAGAATTTTTTATATCCTCAAATTCCTCTTCCCCGGCAGGGACATAAGATTTAACGGCAGGTTTTTCAGCAGTAGGTTTCTCTGTGGTCGCTGGTGCTGATGCTGTTTTTTCTGAAGGCTTATAGCTTTCAATATCTTTTTTGACAATACGGCCATTTTCACCGGAACCATCGATATCGGCCAGATCAAAACCTTTGTCCTCGGCCATCTTTCTTGCAAGCGGAGAAACAAAGATTCTACCGCCATCCCTTGTTTTCGTTTCTTTTTTACTTTTTTCAGAAGTATTCTTATCAGAATCAGCCGACTCTTCTTCTTTTGCTTTTGAAGGTTTCTCTTTTGATGCGCCTGAAGCTTTAACAATTTTGGAAACATCGGTTCCTTCCGGGCCAATTATAGCCAAAAGGCTGTCTACTTTAGCGGTTTCACCTTCCTGAATTCCAATTTTAAGAAGCACTCCATCATAGAAAGATTCAAATTCCATCGTAGCTTTATCTGTTTCAATTTCAGCTAAAATATCACCTTCCTCTACTTTATCACCTTCTTTCTTGATCCATTTGGCAACTGTACCCTCTTCCATGGTATCACTCAATCGAGGCATCTTGATCACCTCAACTCCTTCAGGAATAGCTCCCTCACCAGCTTCTTCATCAGAATCAGTTTCTTCACTTTTCTCTTCAGATTTCTTTTCAGAATTATCTTCTTTTTTTGCCTTTGGCGTATCGCCGGATTTATCTTCTGACTTTTTACCGCCTTTTAACAATTCAGAAATATCCTCGCCTTCCTCACCAATAATAGCTAAGAGCGTATCTACAGGAGCCGTTTCCCCTTCCTCAATACCAATGTGCAATAACACACCGTCATAAAAAGACTCGAATTCCATTGTGGCTTTATCGGTTTCAATTTCAGCTAAAATATCGCCTTCCTCAATTTTATCCCCTTTTTTCTTCAGCCATTTTGCGACAACACCTTCTTCCATGGTATCGCTCAATCGCGGCATATTTATAACTTCAGCCATAATTTACTCTATTTTAGTTGATAAGAATGGATAATCCTTTTGCTCATAAACTACATCGTACATTACATTTGTATCAGGAAAATCAGATTCATCAGCGAATTTTTCGCATTCGATCACCAAATCCTTAACGCGTTTATCAATTTCCTTGATCTCTTTCTCTGTAGCGTATTTCTTGTCTTTTATAACATCCAATACCTGGGTAATGGGATCTATTTTTTGGTATTCTGCAACTTCATCCTTGGTACGATATAATTGGGCATCACTCATGGAATGTCCTCTATAACGATAGGTTTTTAATTCTAAAAAAGTAGGCCCTTCACCTTTTCGTGCCCTGGAGATCGCTTCATCCATAGCCTCGGCTACTTTCACGGGATTCATGGCATCTACAGCACTACAAGGCATATCATACCCCAAGCCCAATTTCCAGATCTCGGTGCTTTTTGAAGTACGTGCAACCGAGGTTCCCATGGCGTATCCATTATTTTCAACACAAAAAACAACCGGAAGATTCCAGTTTACTGCCATGGTGAGCGTTTCGTGAAGTGAACCCTGTCGGGCAGCGCCATCTCCCAAAAAAGTTAGGGTAACCGCATCTCGTTTAAAATATTTATCTGCAAAGGCAAGTCCTGCTCCCAAAGGAATCTGCCCACCTACAATCCCGTGACCACCATAGAAACGAAATTCTTTTGAGAAGATATGCATAGAACCTCCCAATCCCTGTGAAGTCCCGGTTTTTTTTCCGAAAAGTTCAGCCATCACCCGTCTTGGATCAACACCCATACCTATGGGCTGTACATGATTCCTGTAGGCTGTGATCATTTTATCTTTGGTAAGATCCATCGCGTGTAAAGATCCAGCCAGGATAGCTTCCTGTCCGTTGTATAAGTGCAGGAACCCCCTTACTTTTTGCTGGATGTAAACCTGCGCAAGTTTATCTTCAAACTTACGCCAAAACAGCATATCCTCGTACCACTTTAAATAGGTGGCTTTGGTAATTTTCTTCATTTACAAATAAATTTAAGACTGGACAGTGGATTTTGTCTAGTGGAAAACAAAAATACTATTTTCAATAAGAATGGAAAACAGTTTTAATATTAAAAAGAACGAAAACGTTATAGAAAGGTGTTATCGAAGGCAAGCGGCAATAAATTCTTTAAAGAATTAGACCTTACAACTTTCCCGCTTGCGCCCATAAAATATATCTCTATAGGTTCATCCTGCCTGACCTCATACTCTGCAATAGCCTGGCGACAGGCTCCGCAGGGTGGTACAGGAGTGATCATGCTGTGCATTAAGGATTTGGCAGTGATCACAAGGGTTTTGATATTTGCCTTTGGATATTTGGACCCCGCATAATAAATCGCAGTGCGTTCTGCACAAAGTCCGGAAGGATAGGAGGCATTTTCCTGGTTGCTGCCGGTAACAACTTCATTATTATCCAATAATATAGCAGCCCCCACATGGAATTTTGAATAAGGAGCATACGCCATATCCCTTGCTTCAATGGCCGCTTCCATTAATTCCTTTATATCTGCAGGAATATCTTCGAATGAATCGTAGACATCCAGATCGCAATTTATCGTAATTGATTTCATGTGTTTATATTACTGTTTTAAAGGACTCCCGGCAGACATCGGGAGTAATATTCATATAAGAATTTTCCTTTGTGAGAAATTCTTTCTTGTGGATGGATTCATTAAATATTTTTTTTCGCAGACCCTGAAATCGGCTTTTTTTTTAGAATAAAGGAAGCTTTAGCTTAGATCTATTAGTATTCTGAATATACTTCACCAAAATTAAATGTCAATCCAAATCTCAGAGTTCCATCAAGCGGGCTTACGACATTTGATGTTGAAAACAAATAAGAAATATCTATAATCACCGGAGCGTACTTAAACCCGGCGCCAATTGCAACAAATTTTCTTGATCCTTTGGTATCGCTTTCATTAAAATATCCCGATCTTAAGGCAAATGCATCTCTAAAAACATACTCAGCACCCAAAGCCCAGGTAATCTCTCTCATTTCTTCTGCAAAACCTCCCGGAGCATCTCCAAAAGATTTAAAGATTCCCTGAATTGCACCTATATCATTATATCTTTGTTCATCCTCGCGATCTATATCTCCATCCCCGTCAAAATCCTGAGGAGTTGGCACAAGCAGTTTATTAAACTCTATGTAGGTCCCTAACCTGTTATCCACATCAAAAATAAATTCAAATCCGGCACCGGTTTTTAAATTAGTAGGGATAAAGTTTTCCTGCCCAACTTCGTCATATTTTATTTTTGGACCAATATTGGAAATATTGGCACCTGCACGAAATCTACCGTCAAAATTGGAAAATACTATTGGCCGTGTTTGATAAAAAGCGGCAATATCAACTCCAAAAGTGGATGCTGCAGTGGCATCTTCACTGTTTACAGCAAGTTTTAAATCAGATCTTAGATACCTACCTGCAACTGCCATTGAAAAAACCTCGCTTAAACGAAGTGAATAAGATATATCCAGGGTAAGTTCATTAGGGCTAAGCAATAAGGGTTGCTCCTCAAAACCACCTTGGGTCTCAATAGATCCTAAACTGAAATATCTTAAACTTGCCGCTACTGCGCTTCGCTCATCAAGTCTGTTGAAATAAGTAAGATTTCCTAAAAATATATCATTCACAATATTGCTCAAATAAGGAGTATAGGAAACTCCTATTCCCTGTTGGCTTTTTATAAACGCAAACTTGGCTGGATTCCATTGTTGGGAAAAAGCGTCGGCAGAAGTTGCAACCCCCTGGTCACCTATTCCTGCACCCCGGGCATCTGCAGCGATCAATAAAAATGGTACTGCGGTTGTGATAACCCTATCCCTCTCCTCCTGAGCGTAACCATGAACATTTAATAATAAGGCAACCCCAAGAACTAAAAGTGTAATTTTTTTCATCACATTATTTAATGTTTAACAAATATATATTTTTATTCTTGTTAAGAGAATAAGCTCTTATCAATTTTCAATAAAATTTAAGAACAATAATTGAATAAGTTGCCCTTTTATAACTATTTTCCTTCATTATTATTGCCCATATTTACAATTGAGCACTCTCAATGATCAGTTTAATGCTAAACTTTTAATTCAACTATAGTTTTAGGGGAGTATAAAGCTAATCATCTTCACACATATCCTCAAGAATATTAAGTATTTACATGTTTTTGAAACAAATAAAATATTCTTGTACTTTTGGCGTTAATTACTATATTGCAAAGCCTAAATTACTACATAAAGAGAACATAATATGAGGACGAATGTTGCCTTTAAAACGCTATTGACTATCGCTATTGGTGTCAGTCTTTTCAGCTGTAATAAATCAAATAATTACAAAAATAGCTCCCGTGCCACCGGTTGGGATATCAATTCCAAAGACGGCGGATTTCAGTATAAAACAGATTATAAGGAGATGGAAACAGGGCCAGGTCTTGTCTTTGTAGAAGGTGGAACCTTTACTATGGGACGGGTTCAGGATGATGTGATGCACGACTGGAACAACACTCCAACGCAACAACACATTCAGTCATTCTATATGGATGAGACTGAGGTAACCAATATGATGTATATGGAATACCTGGACTGGTTGAAAAATGTATTTCCTCCCAGCCAGGAGAATTATAGAAATATTTACAACGGTGCAGTTCCGGACACCCTTGTTTGGAGAAATCGATTAGGATTTAATGAAACCATGGTGAATAATTACCTGAGGCACCCTGCCTATGCCAATTATCCGGTGGTAGGAGTTAGCTGGATCCAGGCAGTGGAATTCAGTAAATGGAGAACCAACCGGGTGAATGAATTAATGCTGGAGGATAAAGGATACATAAAAGAGGGAGCCCGCTATAACGATATTGATGCAGCCACTACTTTTGATACTGAAACCTATTTAAATGCACCAACAAAGGTTTATGGTGGAAATGATGAAATAACCAGAGGTGGTAAAAATGCCGATAAGCTAGGAACTGCATCCGACAGTGCAGAAGCCAAGAATATATACATCCAGCGAAAAGATGGGGTATTATTACCTGAATACAGACTTCCCACCGAAGCCGAATGGGAATATGCTGCATTAGGACTTGTAGGAATACGAAGCTATAATGTTTACCGCGGAAGAAAAAAATATCCCTGGGACGGTCAATACACAAGATCCGGAGATGTGAAAAGACAAGGAGACCAGCTTGCCAACTTTAAACAAGGTGCAGGAGATTATGGCGGAATTGCAGGATGGAGCGACGATGGTGCCGATATTACTGCGGAAGTTAAATCTTATCAAGCCAACGATTTTGGATTATATGATATGGCTGGAAATGTTTCTGAATGGGTTGCTGATGTTTACAGACCTATAGTTGACGATGAATTCAATGATTTCAACTATTATCGCGGGAATGTTTACACCAAAAATGAAATTAATGATGATGGCAGCGTGAAAATTGTTGCTCCAGATGGAGTTGTTTACGACACTTTAAGCAACGGAAAAATTGTTGCACGTGCCCTTCCCGGAGAAATAGCTCAGGTTCCTATCACAGAAATGGATTCCTATTTGAGAACCAATTTTGACAAAAGCGATAACAGGGATTTTCGTGATGGTGACAAAAGTTCTTCCAGATATTACGAATCTTTCAACGAAATTTCCAGTCCTTCAAAAAGGATGTATAACTCCCCGCAGTTTGCAACTTCAACAGATAGTTTAGGAAATGTTAGACCTGAAAATGACGAAACCAAAAGAACCTCACTTGTTAGCGATGAAGTTCGAGTGTATAAAGGAGGTTCATGGAGAGACAGAGCTTATTGGCTGGATCCCGCTCAAAGAAGATATTTCCCTCAGGATATGGCCACGGATTACATAGGATTCAGAAATGCGATGTCCAGAGTAGGATCTAAATCAAAGAATGAAAATAAAACAGCAAGAAATTAAATTCTTGTAAACTTGTAACAGACGGTTTAAGAAGTAAAGTTTTCGTTTTAGCTGAATTCAGTTTGAAAATAATTGAAAAGGCTTTAAAATTTTAAAACCCTGGTTTTAGAATTTAAAAAAGACGAAATCATAACTTTTTAAACCGTTTCTTTTTTTTATAATTTTAGCTGATGGAAATCGAACAATTACACAAACTCTTTCTTCAAAGTAGCGGAATTGCTACAGACACCCGCACCCTTAAAAAAGACCAACTTTTTTTTGCATTAAAAGGAGAAAATTTCAACGGCAATAAATTTGTTGATGAGGCCCTGGAAAAAGGAGCTGGATACGTTGTGATGGATGAAGCCGAATTTATAAAAAATGACAGATGCATTTTGGTTTCGGATGTTTTACAAAGCCTTCAGCAGCTTGCCGGTTATCATCGAAAATATTTGGGCATTCCTATTTTGGCCATTACCGGAAGCAACGGAAAAACAACCACCAAGGAACTTATCAATTCCGTCCTTTCAAAAAAATTCAATACAGTTGCTACTGTAGGCAATTTAAACAACCACATAGGTGTTCCTCTTAGCCTTTTGTCTATGAACAGCTCAACAGGATTCGGCATCATAGAAATGGGCGCAAATCATCCCAAAGAGATCGAACGACTCTGTGAGATTGCACAACCGGATTATGGATACATCACAAATTTCGGAAAGGCGCACCTGGAAGGTTTTGGAAGCATTGAAGGAGTCATTAAAGCAAAAAGCGAGCTGTATGAAAATCTCAAAGCGCAGGGTAAACTAATCTTTATAAATACAGATGACCCAATTCAGCAAAAACAGATTTCTTATAGAAACACATTTTCTTTTGGAACTTCGGGCAATGCAGATGTTGTTGTAAAATACAAAGATAATCTCGGGACCGCCGAGGTTATTCAGAAAGACAACGTATATAAAAGTTCCTTGACCGGATCTTACAATTCAAGAAATATTGCTGCCGCAATTTGCATAGGGTTCTATTTTAAAATACCAGCTGAGGACATCGGGAATGCAATAGCATCTTACAATTCACAAAACAACCGGTCGCAAATCGTGAAAATGGGAACTATAACTTTTTTAATGGATGCTTACAATGCCAATCCAACTAGTATGACAGCAGCGCTGAAAAGCTTTCATAAATACCCTGCAGAAAACAAATCCGTAATTCTGGGTGATATGTTTGAACTGGGAAAAACTTCTGCAGAAGAACATCAGGAAATAGTGAACCTGTTAAAAACAATGAGTTTTAACAGCGTTTTCCTGGTAGGGAGCAATTTCAATACAACAAATTCCCAAAATGGAAATATTGAAAAATTCGAGAGCTTTGCAGATTTGGCTGAAAAAATAAAAGAAACCAATTTTGACAATTCTTACATCCTTGTAAAAGGATCCAGAGGAATGGCCCTGGAACGCATTCTGGAGGTTGTGAAGAAGAAAATGGATTAGTCTTTGAATTTTTTAATTCCTGAATTTTACAGGGAATGGAACCGGGAAAGAAAAAAGTCGAAGAAATAATACCTGATTTTTGTGGGTGATACTGGATTCGAACCAGCGACCCCTACCTTGTCGAGGTAGTGCTCTGAACCAACTGAGCTAATCACCCAAAACTTTTATTAGATCACGAAGATATTAAAATTTAGCGTCATTCCTGGAATGAAAAGCGGCTTCCTTTCCTGGAAGCCTTTATTTGTAGGGAATGTATTCTGTCCGCAAAGATTCAATTCCTGTGAGGGCTTTTCATTTAGTTTAAGTTATTTCCTTTGGGGGTTAGGGGGCCATCAATTCCCCCTTCGGTGGCAAGGGGGCTTTAAAAGGCTCCAATACTTTTAAGGCTCTATCAACCGAAGTTATCTTTTCAAAAGTGAGCAGCAACCTCAAACCAGAACGGGTTTTCTTTTCCTTCATCGTGCATGATTGGGAATGGGTTTGCACGTATTGCAGGACTTTTGTAAACGCCTGGGTTTGATAAAAACCGGATTGCTGGTCGGCAATAAAATAGCCTATCAGTTTTCCCTGTTTCATCACCACTTTCTCCAGACCAATTTTGGAAGCGATCCATTTTATGCGCACGCTGTTTAAAAGATCAACCGCTTGTGTTGGTAGTTCTCCAAACCTATCCACCAGTTGCGCTTCATATTTAAGAAGCTCTTCTTCGGTTTTTACGTTGTTTAACTGAGTGTAAAGATTCAGTCTTTCA
Organism: Gillisia xinjiangensis; assembly: GCF_046298265.1. Lineage (NCBI taxonomy): Bacteria > Pseudomonadati > Bacteroidota > Flavobacteriia > Flavobacteriales > Flavobacteriaceae > Gillisia > Gillisia xinjiangensis. The sequence continues at coordinate 181,591 of NZ_JBKAHK010000001.1, forward strand.
GAAATATTATTGATGTAATCATCGGGGAATAAAAGCTCAAAATCGGCATCAATTTGGGTGTCTTTCACGAAGGTTTTGTCCTCTATATCTTCATCTTTGTGATACAAATCTTTAAATTCATTTTCCTTGAGTTCCTCGATGGCTTCATTCAAAATTTTCTGATAGGTATCAAAACCTATTTCATTGATGAATCCGCTTTGCTCACCGCCAAGCAAATCTCCCGCGCCACGAATTTCAAGATCTTTCATCGCGATATTTATTCCGCTGCCCAGTTCGCTGAATTGCTCCAAAGCCGTGATACGCTTTCGTGCATCATCGGTCATTGCAGAATAGGGCGGGGTGATAAAATAGCAGAATGCCTTTTTATTGCTTCGCCCTACCCGTCCCCGCATTTGGTGCAGATCTGAAAGTCCGAAGTTGTTGGCATTGTTGATGAAAATTGTATTCGCATTGGTAACATCCAATCCGCTTTCCACAATTGTGGTAGAAACCAGCACATCAAACTCGCTGTTCATAAAAGAAAGCATCAAATTTTCGAGTTTTTTCCCTTCCATCTGCCCGTGGCCTATCCCTACTTTTGCATCCGGAACCAGTCGCTGTATCATCCCTGCAACTTCCTTGATATTTTCAATCCTGTTATGGATAAAAAATACCTGCCCGCCCCGCTGGATTTCATAGGAGATCGCATCGCGAATGGTATCTTCGGCAAACCGCACCACATGGGTTTCAATCGGGTACCGGTTTGGAGGCGGAGTGGTAATTGTGGAAAGGTCCCTCGCAGCCATTAAGCTGAACTGCAACGTACGCGGAATTGGCGTGGCGGTTAAAGTTAGCGTATCCACATTTTCCTTAATCGTCTTCAATTTATCTTTGACAGCTACCCCAAATTTTTGTTCCTCATCTACAATCAATAACCCAAGATCCTTGAATTTTACGGTTTTACTCACCAGCTGATGGGTTCCAATAATAATATCTACCTTCCCCGCTTCCAGATCGGCCAGGGTTTCCCTGCGTTCCTTTGCGGTTCTAAAACGGTTGAGATAATCTACGGTCACAGGAAAATCCTTCAGCCGTTCTGTAAATGTTTTATGATGCTGAAAAGCGAGTATGGTAGTGGGAACCAAAACGGCCACCTGCTTCCCGTTATCTACAGCTTTAAAAGCAGCACGAATGGCAACTTCCGTCTTTCCGAAGCCAACATCCCCGCAAACAAGTCGGTCCATGGGTCTTTCAGTTTCCATATCTTCCTTTACCGCAGTGGTTGCCGTAGTTTGATCTGGCGTATCTTCATAGATAAAAGAGGCTTCCAGCTCGTGTTGTAAATAGGAATCGGGGCCAAAAGCAAATCCTTTTTGCAGCCTTCGCTTTGCGTATAATTCAATGAGATTATAAGCGATATGCTTGACTCTGGATTTCGTCTTTTCCTTTAAATTCTTCCAGGCATTGCTGCCCAGCTTATATATTTTTGGAGGCTTCCCGTCTTTGCCATTAAATTTTGAGATCTTATGAAGCGAATGTATGCTCAGGTAAAGAATATCGCGCTCGCCGTAAACCAGCTTAATAGCCTCCTGCTTTTTTCCTTCAACATCTATCTTCTGCAATCCTCCAAATCTTCCAATCCCGTGGTCAATATGGGTAACATAATCGCCCACTTCCAGGTTGCTGAGTTCTTTAAAGCTGATGGCCTGCTTTTTCGCATAGCCACTTTTCAGTTGAAATTTATGATAGCGTTCAAAGATTTGATGATCTGTATAACACACCATTTTGGCAGTTTCATCAATAAAACCCTGAAATAAGGAAAGTACCACCGTTTGGTACTTCACTACGCGATCCTGGTCGTCAAATATATCATGAAACCGCTTGGCCTGTTGTTCGCTTACGCAGAAAATATAATTGGTATATCCCGCAGCTGTGTTTTCAATTAAATTGTCGATAAGAAGATCAAACTGTTTATTAAAAGAAGGTTGAGGTTTTGTGTTGAATTCAATAGTTTCCGCAGTTTTAAAATAGGCCTGCGAACTCAATTCCACCACGCTGAAATCCATCAGCTGTCTTTTTATAATTTCGGAATGACAAAAAAGTTCTTCGGGCTTGCTGTGTTTTATTTCTTCTGAAATAGTTTTAAAAGCTTCTTCCGCCTTACTGAAGAGTTTGTCCAGTTGGTCAAGGAATATATCAAGATCTTTCACAAAAACCAATGTATTGGACGCGATATATTTCAGAAAACTTTCCCGTATCTCATCCAGCTTTTTGTTTTCCACATTGGGCATCACCGAGATTTTCTTCACCTTTTCTGTAGAAAGTTGGGTTTCCACATCAAAGCTCCGGATGCTGTCTATCTCATCTCCAAAAAATTCAATCCTGTAAGGTTCGTCATTGCTGAAAGAAAACACATCTATGATCCCTCCCCGAACCGAAAATTCCCCGGGTTCAGTCACAAAATCCACCCGCTTGAATTTGTATTCAAAAAGCACTTCATTTACAAAGTCTATGGAAAGCAGGTCTCCAACTGCTATTTTCAAGGTACTTCTGTCCAGTTCCTTCCTGGTAACCACTTTTTCAAAAAGAGCATCGGGATAGGTGACTATAACGGCCGGCTTTTTTCGGGAATTAATGCGGTTCAATACCTCTGCCCTTAGAAGCACATTGGCATTATCTGTTTCCTCCATTTGGTATGGCCGGCGGTAACTTCCGGGATAAAAAAGCACGTTTTTTTCACCTATCAGCTGTTCCAGATCGTTTAGGTAATAGGCAGCTTCTTCCTTATCGTTAAAAACCAGTAGAAAAGGAGCGTCCGCTTCCTGAAAAGCATCTGAAACTGCAAATGATAAGGCAGATCCAACAAGGCCTTTTAAGTGAATATTAGCTGTGCTTTTTGAGGACAGGACGAGGGTATCCCTAAGTTTCTGTTGTTGCAGAGACTTCGCGAAATTTTGGGCAATAGAAGTTTTACTCATTGAAGCAAAGGTAATTCCCTCACTTTTGCAATACAACCCCCTACAACTTATTTAACTTTTGATTAAGCGAAAATCATTTTTATGCGCGGGAATTCCCTCGGAAAGACTTCGTTTGCGCGGATTGATGGCGCGGATTTGCAATCCGTGACAGAAATCCGCCTAACTTTATCATTTCCCTAACAGCAAATGCGCGCGGAGTTGGTAACTTTCCATGAATTAAAAATTATAGAATGGCTTTTCAACATTTTGACGTTTTTGTTATTGGCAGTGGCACTGCGGGAAAAAATATCGCTAAAGATTGTGCGACGGCAGGGTTAAAAGTGGCAATTGCCGACAATCGCGAATTTGGAGGAACCTGCTCCAACCGGGGTTGTGATCCTAAGAAAGTATTGTTGGGCGTTACAGAAATCCTTTACAAGGCATCAAAATTGAAAAATAAAGGGATCACAAAATTGCCTGAAGTTCGCTGGGAAGATACCATGGGATGGAAAGAAACTTTTGTAGATGCAGTTCCCGCAGCTACCGAAAAAGATCTTGAAAAGCGTGGAATTATCATGTATCATCAGTCTCCGGTATTTTTGGATGAAAACACGCTTTCGGTAGAAGGAAAGACAGTAACGGCAGATAAAATCGTGATCGCCACCGGCCAGGTTCCAACGGAATTAAAAATCCCCGGACGCGGCCATGCCCAAATAAGTGATGATTTCCTGAACCTTGAAAAGCTTCCAAAGACCATGATCTTTATCGGCGCCGGATACATAGGGATGGAATTTGCCCATATTGCCGCCCGCTTTGGAGTAAAAGTTACCGTGATGGAATTTTTTCCAAGACCGCTTATAAATTTTGATGAAGATATGGTGGAGCATCTACTGAAAGCTTCTGAAGAATTGGGAATTGAATTTATATTTAATGCAGAAGTAAACGAAATTGAAAAACTTCAGAAAAACTTTAGGGTAAATGCACTTCAGAATGGAAAGAAAATCTCGGCAAAAGCAGAACTTGTTTTTAATACCGCAGGGAGAGGGCCTTCCATTGAAGGGCTGGATCTGGAGAAAGGCAAGGTAGCATTTACAAAAAAAGGTATTAGTGTAAATAAATTTCTGCAAAACACTACCAATAAAAATGTGTATGCCTGCGGAGATGTTTCAGATAGTGCAGGACTTGCACTTACCCCGGTTTCTGCTTATGAGTCAGAAATAGTTTCGGCTAATATTTGTCGGGAAAAGAGTCCTTTAAAAATCGATTATCCGTTTCAGCCTTCCGTAGTATTTACCTTGCCAAATATTGCTTCGGTAGGTTTTTCAGAAAAAGAAGCAAAAGAGAAAGGTTATAATTTTACTGTAGAACATAAACTGGTGCCGGAATGGTTTAATTCCAAGCGAATCAATGAGAAGGTGTATGCCTACAAAACTCTGGTAGACAACAAAACCGGACAAATTATTGGAGTCCATTTGGCAGGACCGGAAGCAGCAGAAATCATTAATTTATTCACCCTTGCGATGAACAGCAAAACCGATGTAAAACAACTTAAACAAATGCTCTTTGCATATCCTACCTGGGGAAATGATATTAAGGGAATGGTGTAGATTTATGAGCGAAGTAATTTATCCTTCGTGCAACCCATCATTTCCATTTACCAGTTTATACATAGGATTGGTCTTTCGGTTTAAAAAACCATGGTACATAATACTAATAAGAACAATTAATGCGCTCCCAAGAGCAGTATAGGCAATCGCCAAATTCCCATCCTGATGTCTTATATAAATAGCAAACAAAGCCCAAACAGCAACGGCTGCAAACTCCCGCATATTGCGTTTGTAGATCATTAGAATATTAATGATTCCGGCTATTAAAATCATAATAATAGTCCACTGTGTCTGGTTAAAAATCCAGCCATCCCAACCCATTTTTGAAAGGTATGCGGAAACATTCGCGATGGTAGCCACCGTGATCCAACCGGCATAAAGGCAAATTGGCCACCAGGTAAATGCGATAATCTTGAGCGGGGCATCCCAGCGTTCCATATTGGTGTTTAGAACGATCTTCAGCAAGGAAAAAAGAATCACGAACATCAGGATTACTGAAATTCCTGTATATTCAAATAGCCAAACTACTACCCAGACGGCATTGGCAACATTGGCAATAATAAACCAGGGACCGGTTTTGCTTATAAAATCTGAATCCTTATAGCTAAAAAAAGCCCTGTTAATTTGAAAAAACACATAAACCAGCAAGGATAAAAAAATAAGACCCCAAATGGCAAAAGCATAGCCCGCAGGGGTAAATAAGTTTTCATACTCATTGCTTAGGCTGCCAATGGTATTACTGTTTATTTGGACGGTTTGGGAATAATAGTTCACGATAATCACCAATATAACCGACAAAAAATTTAAAATTGTTAAATTTCTGTTCATAAGTAGGTTGATTGAAAAGGTTAGTAAACTAAAATTACTTCTTTTTTAGTTATTACAAACACCTGATCACCAACATTTGGCGAAATCCAGTAATTCCCTGTAAATTCTCCAAAAGCCGGCAGGATTAACTGTTCCCCGCTTTTATAAAAACAGCTGAGTTTAACCTGCTGTCTTCCCGTACCATTGAGTTTGAAACCGGGATGTAAATGCCCGCAAAGGTTAAAGTAGTTTTTCCTGATTTCGGGATGGTGTGTTAGCAGAAAGTTTTCCAGGATTAATTCTGAATAAATCCTGATACCAAGTGCTTCGTATTTTAATTCTGAAATGATGTCGTGATTTCCCACCACAAGCAGGACTTCAGCAGAAATATCCTGCATCCAGTTTTCAAATAAATCCCATTCCAGGTTGAGGGAACTGTGAAAAAGGTCTCCTAAAAAACAAATTTTTTCCGGCTGAAAATAGTCTACAACCCGTGATAAACGCTCAAAATTTTCGGCGATGGCATTTTGGGGGACAGCACTGCCATATTTTCTAAAATGGGAGATCTTTCCCAAATGCACATCGCTTATAAGCAGCATTTTTTTCTCGTTCCAAAACATAGCACCGAAGGGGTGAAGACTAAAATTTTGCCCGAGTATTTCAATGTTTTCCATCACCCTGCAAAAATATCATTTTTCCCATTGAATAAGCATCCGCCTGATTCGATCTTCGAGTTTTTCTGAAGATAATTTTTCCCGAAGTCTGTCTGTAATAATTGGAAAGGAAAAAGGTGTTGGTTTTTCACAGGCCTTCCAGATAATCTCTTGTTTGCTAATCCTTTCCAATGCCAGCCTAAGCCTTCCCTCTTCCAGCTGATGTTCAAAAGTTTCCCGGAAAGCCTGTAAAAACAATAAATTTTCAGGCTCATAATCCCGGAACACGCTAAAAAGCAACTGCGAATTCGCCTGTAAGTGCTTACTCTTGATCAACTTGTTGGGAAAACCGGTAAATACCATTCCCGCGATCACCGCTATATCCCGGAATTTTCTTCGGGCCATCTCAGTAGCGTTCAAACTATTGTTGAGATCTTCCATTAAAAATTCCGGGGAAAACAGACTATTATCCAGCACCTGCTGCATATCTATTTCCTGATTGGAGAGCAGTTCAAATCCATAATCATTAAAGGCAAGGGTAAAACTTATAGGGGACAACAAACTTATGCGGTATGCCAGTAAACTGCTTAGAGCTTCATGCACAAATCTCCCTTCAAAAGGATAAAATATAGCGTGATAGCCTTCGCGGGTCTTAAAGGTTTCAACAAGAAATTCGTCTTTATTTGGGATGATTGATTCCCGCTGTTGCCGTTCAAAAATGGGTTGTAACGCAGAAAGTTCCCGGGATTTCCCACCGCCGGATTTTGCCGATTCCCTGGCCTCATACATCTCTTCCCGCAGCAATTCGCTCATTTGTGCAGAAAACCCCATTCTGCCTCCCATCCAACTTGGCACCTTGGAATTCTTTTTCTTTGAAGATCTTACCAAAACCTGCATCCCCTTGATTTTTACAAGTTCCAGATTTTTTCCGGCAAAAGTAAACGCATCCCCTGGGGATAATTTGGAGATAAACCATTCTTCAATGGTTCCAATATATCCTCCAGACATATATTTCACAGTGAGCATAGCGTCGCTCACAATGGTTCCTATTTGCAATCGGTGGCGCATGGCAACCCCGCGATCGTTCACTTTAAATTTCCCGTCTGCTTCAATCTCTACTTTTTTATATTCATCGTACGCCTGCAAACTCTGACTTCCTTTGGTTATAAAATTCAGGATCCATTTCCACTGATAATCTGTAATTCCCTGAAAGCAAAACGTAGATTTTATTTCAGGGTAAATATCCTTCGGAAAAAATCCGTTAGAGACTGCGAGGGAGGTAAGATATTGTACCAAAACATCAAAACTGAGAAGGTATGGAATCCGGTCTTCCACCACGGTTCTTTTTACTGCTTTCTGCAAAGCTGATGCTTCTATAAGCTCAATGGCGTGGGTTGGTAAAAAATAGATCACACTTTCCTTTCCGGGCTGGTGACCACTTCTTCCTGCCCTTTGTATAAACCTGGCAACTCCTTTGGGTCCACCGATCTGGATAATAGTCTCCACAGGGGCAAAATCCACCCCAAGATCCAGGCTGGAAGTACATACCACCGCTTTTAAACGCTCATCCCGGATTGCCTGCTCTACCCACAATCGGGTTTCTTTGTTGATACTTCCATGGTGCATGGCTACTTCTCCGGCAAATTCGGGATATTTATGCATTAATTTCTGGAACCAGAGTTCGCATTGCGATCTTGTATTGGTAAAAATTAAAGTGGTCTTTGAATTTCGAAGAATCGGAACCACCTCATCAATAAGATGCATTCCCAAATGTCCACGCCAGGGGAATTTTTCCATTTTCTCCGGAATGATGGAACGAACTGTTATTTTTTTATCCAGCTGTGCCCGGATCAATTCTGAATTTTTGTAAGCTTCAGAACCTGGTCCCAGCAACACTTCCCGCGCTTCCTGAAGATTCCCTATAGTAGCTGAAATTCCCCAGATCTTTAGATTTTTGGAAATTGTTTTTAAGCGGGATAATCCAAGCTCTACCTGTACTCCGCGCTTTGCTCCCAGCAACTCATGCCATTCATCAACTATAATGGCCTGGAGGTCTTTGAAAGTTTTATCGTAGTCTTTAGAAGACAACAACAGCTGCAGACTTTCGGGGGTGGTAATTAAAAGATCTGGCATGTTCTTTTTTTGAGCTGCCCGATCTTTTTGGGAGGTGTCCCCGGTTCTTATTCCCACGGTCAACTGGGTGCCCATTTCCTCTGCAAATCGGGTGGCGGCCTGTTCAATTTCCACAGAAAGCGCACGTAGCGGAGTAATCCAAATCGCTTTTAATCCCTTTTTGTGTTTGGACTTATAATCGGGATTGTTCTTTATGTATTCCAACACGACAGGGATCCATAGCGCGTAGGTCTTCCCGCTGCCGGTAGGCGCGTTTAAAAGTCCGTGTTTTCCCTTCAAATAAGCTTTCCAGGTTTGTTTTTGAAAAGCAAAAGGCTTCCACCCCTGCCCTTCAAACCAGGATTCCGCTAATTTTATAAGTTGTGTTTGGTTCATTCTTTTTTTTAAAGCTCCTTCTTTGAAAAGAAGAATGTGATCAATTTATAATATACTTCCAAAACCTTTCCGTCTTAATCGGTAAAATAATTCTGGTTTTATAAAAACACCTTCGTTGCCGATTAATCCACCTTCCCTTGAAAAAAAGGGAAGGAGCCCTGTTATTTTTCGTATTATTTTAAATGAACTTAAATTTAAAATAAAATCAAAAGCTCCCCTCCTTGCCAAGGAGGGGTGGCCGTAGGCCGGGGTGGTTTTAGTTACAATTTACTTCCTAAACCCTTCCATCTTAATCGGCAGGAAGATTCTGTTACATAGAAAACATCCAAAAACCGATTAATCCACCTTCCCTTGAAGAAAAGGGAAGGAGCCCTGTTATTTTTCGTATTATTTTAAATGAACTTAAATTTAAAATAAAATCAAAAGCTCCCCTCCTTGCCAAGGAGGGGTGGCCGTAGGCCGGGGTGGTTTTAGTTACAATTTACTTCCTAAACCCTTCCATCTTAATCGGCAGGAAGATTCTGTTACATAGAAAACATCCAAAAACCGATTAATCCACCTTCCCTTGAAGAAAAGGGAAGGAGCCCTGTTATTTTTCGTATTATTTTAAATGAACTTAAATTTAAAATAAAATCAAAAGCTCCCCTCCTTGCCAAGAAGGGGTGACCGTAGGCCGGGGTGGCTTTAGTTACAATTTACTTCCTAAACCCTTCCATCTTAATCGGCAGAAAGATTCTGGTTACATAAAAACATCCTAGTACCGATTAATCCACCTTCCCTTTCAAGGGAAGGAGCCCTTTGTTTTTCTTTTTATTTTAAGTGAACGAAATTTTAAAATTCATAAAAGTTCCCCTCCTTACCAAGGAGGGGTGGCCGCAGGCCGGGGTGGTTAAACACGAAAATTATCTTTTATCTCATTCAAAACAAATTCCAAATTCTCAAAAACCATCTTATTTTCAAATCTCAGTACCTTAAACCCCATTCCATTTAAAATTTCATCCCGTTTTCTATCCTTTTCTTCTGCCAAAGGATTTAAATGAATCTCACCATCCAATTCAACAATTAATTTATCGGAAGCACAATAGAAATCAACTATAAAATTATTAATACTATGCTGCCGCCGGAATTTTCTCCCTTCAAGTTTATTGCCTTTTAACTCATTCCAAAAATAGGCTTCTGCAGGAGTCAGGTTGTTCCTTAATTCCTTTCTGAAATCTTTCAGAACTTTTTTATTGTGAATTGGTTTTTTCATTATTGTGGTTTAACCCTTCCGTCCTAATCGGTAAAATAATTCTGGTTTTATAAAAACACCTTCGTGCCGATTAATCCACCTTCCCTTGAAAAAGGGAAGGAGCCCTGTGATTTTTCGTATTATTTTAAATGAACTTAAATTTAAAATAAAATCAGAAGCTCCCCTCCTTGCCAAGGAGAGGAGACCGTAGGCCGGGGTGGCTTTAGTTACAATTTACTTCCTAAACCCTTCCATCTTAATCGGCAGAAAGATTCTGGTTACATAAAAACATCCTAGTACCGATTAATCCACCTTCCCTTTAAAGGGAAGGAGCCCTTTATTTTTTTAATTTTTTTAAAACTCCCCCTTCGGGGGCTGGGAGGCTATCAATCCCTTCAAATCTTCCAGCGTGTTGGCATCTTCAATCTTCTTATCCTGTCTCCATCTCAGGATCCTGGGGAATCTGGTGGCCACTCCGCTTTTATGCCGACTGGATTTCGCTAATCCTTCAAAAGCTATTTCAAAAACTTGATATGGCACAACGCTGCGCACAGGGCCAAAACGTTCGAGCGTGTTTTTCTTGATCCAGGCATCTACTTTTCTAAATTCGGCATCGGTCAATCCGGAATAGGCTTTGGCAAAGGTGACCAGCTCTTTCTTCTCCTCATCCCATAATCCAAAAGTATAATCGGTAAACAAATTAGTTCGCCTTCCGTGACCGCGCTTGGCATAAGTAAGTACAGCATCTATGGTAAGCGGAGCCACTTTCCACTTCCACCAGTCCCCTTTTTTCCTGCCTACCAGGTAGGGAGAGTCCAGACGCTTCAGCATCAAACCTTCCGACCTTTCCTCGCGGGCACGGGATCTTTCTGCAGCTACTTCACCCCAGTGTTGAAAGGAAATGGTTTCAGACAAATGCAGCGGGAAATCTTCGGCGGTTGCTTCTTTAGTCACATCCTCAAATAATTTTTCCAGAATTTTCCGTCTTTCCGTGTAAACGAGATCCCGGATATCCTTACCTTCCCATTCCAGTATATCATAGGTTTTTAAAATAACCGGAGTCTTTTTAAGCAGCGCTTTAGAAACGGATTTTCTACCAATACGGGTTTGCAGCTCGTTAAAAGTGCCTATAGCATTTTCAAAATAGGGCAATATCTCCCCGTCCAGCACGGTGCCATTAGGAATCGCATTTACAAAGGCTTCAAATTCCGGGTATTTATCGGTTACCAGTTCCTCGCCGCGGCTCCACACAAAAAGTTGGTCCTTGCGAATAATTACCTGGGAACGAATGCCATCCCATTTATGTTCTGCCGTCCAATCTTTTACTTCTCCCAGGGTTTCCACTTCATTTTCAACGGCGTATGCCAGGTAAAAAGGATAGGGTTTAGAGAGGTAATCTTCCTCGTTTTCTTCCAGGATCAATTGTGTAAAGGAGATTTTTTGAGGATCCCAATTCCCCATAAGTTTATATGCGAGAATATCTTCATCTAAATCGGTAGCTTTCGCAAGGGCGCGGGTCATTAACTTCTGACTTACCCCAATCCTGAAACTTCCTGTAATAAGTTTGCAAAAAACAAAGCGCTCGTAGTAATTGAGAGCCTTCCAGTTTTCAAAGAGATATTGTTTTTTTTCCTCATCAGGTTTAGTTCTTAATTCGATCATCTCCTCAAGAAACTGTGTGAGTGTTTTTTCCGAATTGGTTTCAGAAGCAGGTATTACCAAGGCAATAGTTTCAGCGAGATCACCAACAATGTGATAGGATTCTTCGAACAACCACAGCGGAATGTTCCCTAACTCAGAAGCCCAGATTCTTAACAGGGTAGTGTTGACCGGCCGTTTGGGACGGCGGTGTGATAAAATTGCGATAGCCCAAACCTTGTCTTTATCTTGAGCCAGTCTAAAATATTCGGTAAGTGCCGCTACCTTCAGCGTGGTTTTATTGGTGCTGTCCAGGGTTCTTATAAGTTCTGCAAAATTTCTCATAGGCCCTTCCCCGGCCCTCCCAATAAGGGAGGGAGTTTTATTTATTTATAATTTTGTTTGATTCTACTTTGATATTCACCTTTTCTTCATCTGGTAAAAGATCATCAACGCTCTCTACCTTGCTTTCCAATTCGCCCATTTCGCCTTCATATTGGGTTTCTTCTGTTCTTGCATCATAACCTTGCTCATTTAAATACCGGGAAAGAATCTCGGTATACCCGTGGGTGCAGATCACTTTTTCACAACCTGTTGATTTTATAGAAGACAACAACCCCTGCCAGTCACAATGATCGGACATGACAAAGCCTTTGTCGATGGCCCTTCTCTTTCTGGCGCCTCTAAAAGTCATCCATCCGCTTGCTGAAGCAGTTACATATGGCACCATTTTTTTAATCCAGGGAGTTCCGTGAGCACTTGGAGGTGCCAGCACAATATTCCCTTTTAATTCCACTTTTTTGGTTTCACGCGTAATCCTGATTGTTGGAGGCATAACTATAAGAGGTCTCACCACCTCGGTCATATTCTCAATTGCACCATGGGTGTAGATTTTTCCTATAGATGGATCCAGATGTTTTAATAATCTTTGAGCTTTTCCCAGGGAATATCCAAAAAGGACAGAGGTTCTCCCGTCCTCCTTATTTTTTTGCCACCACTCGTTTATTTCGATTATTACCTGCTTCTGAGGAAGCCACTTAAAGGCTGGAAGCCCAAAGGTACATTCCGTAATAAATGTATTACACTTCACAACTTCATAGGGAACCGCAACACCATCATCTTCGGTTTTATAATCTCCCGAGAAAACCCAAACCTCTCCTTTATATTCCACCCGAACTTGAGAAGATCCTATGATGTGTCCGGCGGGATGCAATGAAAAAGTAACCCCGTTGATGCTAAAAGTTTCATTCCAGGCTTTTCCGGCTACCTCAATTTCCCCAAGCCTGTGCCTGATAATTGGTACGTTGCTGTGATGCGTAATATATTTTTTATGACCCCAGCGGGAATGATCGGCATGTCCGTGAGAGATTATGGCTTTATCAACAGGCTTCCACGGATCGAGATAAACACCAGCCTGGGCGCAGTAGATCCCATTTTCATTAAATGCCAGGAGAGGAGCGTTCATTTAAATTTTTATTATAGCATAAAATTAAAGAAATTTAGCAGGTATTATTTAGCGATTAAGAAAAGATTAGCGAATGTAGAATGCCGGTTTAATAAGGAAATAAGCACACAACAATTAGACTATAAATAGACAGGTTTTATTATATTTGCGCATTAAAAAAACATACCATGTCAATTTCAGATCTTTATGGCTCCGGAGAGCATTTGCGTAATTTAGGACACTTTGCCTCGATTGTCCATTTAGCTGCAGTAGATGGAGCTATTAATGCAGAGGAACAAATCGCCCTTGAGCGATTTGCAAGAAAACTGAATATCTCTGAGGATGAATTCAAAAAAGTTCTTGAAAATCCTGCAATATTCCCTATTCATCCAAACAACACCTATCAGGGCCGTCTGGAAAGATTATATGACCTGTTCACCATAATTTTTTCTGATCATCAAATTGATGATGAAGAAATCTATCTCCTGAAAAGATATGTTATAGGATTAGGATTTTCTTCTGTTCTTGCTGAAACTATTATCAAAAGGTCTATTCAAATTTTTAGCGGAAAGATAAACTTCGAGGATTACCAATATCTGGTAGATAAAAAATAATTATTCCTCATAGTTTGACATAAATTCTTCGGCTTTCTCTACCATTTTTTTGCTTCCGCAGAAGAAAGGAGCTCGCTGGTGAAGTTCATTTGGCTTGATGTCCATGATTCTGCGAAAACCATCTGAAGCTTTCCCGCCAGCCTGTTCCACTATATAAGCCATAGGATTGCATTCATACAACAAACGGAGTTTTCCATTGGTAGCTTTTGAACTTTTTGGATAGATAAATATCCCGCCTTTAATCATATTCCTGTGTATATCGCTCACCATTGAGCCAATATATCTGGAAGTATATGGACGATCCTCCTTCTCTTCCTGGCAATATTTGATATAATCTTTCACTCCCTGTGGAAAATGCACATAATTCCCTTCATTGATAGAGTAAATATTTCCGGTTTCAGGAAAGTTCATTTCCGGGTGGGAAAGATACCAGGATCCCAATGCGGGGTTCAACGTGAAGCCATTAACTCCATTTCCCGTTGTATAAACCAGCATCGTGGAAGTACCATATATGATATATCCTGCTGCAACCTGTTTATTCCCGGGCTGTAAAAAGTCTTCTTTTGTAACAGGTGAGCCCACTGGGGTTACCCTTCTGTAAATTGAAAAAATAGTACCTACAGATACGTTCACATCTATGTTCGAACTTCCGTCCAGCGGATCAATAAGCACAACATATTTATTTTTATGATCATTATCGCAACCAGCAATAGTGATAAAATCGTCATTTTCTTCGGAAGCAATTCCGCAAACGATCTCCCTGTTTGTAAGTGTCCGTATAAAGGTTTCATTCGCCATAACATCCAGCTTTTGCTGGTCTTCCCCCTGGATATTGGTTTCTCCGAAGTTTCCAATAATATCTACCAGACCGGCTTTGTTAACCTCGTGGTTCACCACTTTTGCCGCCAGGCGAATAGAGTTTATCAACCTTGACAATTCCCCCGAGGAATAAGCAAAATCCTGCTGATTTTCAATTATAAATTCCCCCAGGGTTTGATTCTTTTTCGGCATTATAAATTTTTAAATTAGATTGGGCAAAAATATTCAAATTAATAAGGTACTACAACGTTTTCGTAATTAATATGTGCCTAAGGTTTCTTATTTTTGAAATAATTAACATTCTTATGAACTATACAATTCGAAACGCAGAAAAATCTGATCTTCCTGAAATCCTCAATCTTATTAAGGAACTGGCAAAATTTGAAAATGAGCCCGATGCCGTGGAGGTAGATATAAAGGAACTGGAAGAAGAGGGCTTTGGCCCTAAGGCTTTGTTTACCTGCTTTGTGGCAGAAGTAGACGAAAAAATTGAGGGGATGGCGCTGGTCTATTTCAGGTATTCCACCTGGAAAGGACGCACCGTCCATTTGGAAGATCTCATTGTACGGGAAGCAATGCGCGGTACCGGCCTTGGAAGTGCCCTATACAAGAGAGTGATTGAATACGCCCGGGAACAAGGTGTGAAAAGAACAGAATGGGTTGTTCTGGACTGGAATACACCCGCCATCGATTTTTACAAACGCAGCGGCGCCAGTGTATTTACCGATTGGTATACCGTACAAATGGACGAAAAATCGATGAAGAAATTCCTGGAGAAATAGATCAGGCCGGATCATTAGTACCTGAATATACCCGTTTTAGAAAATCTATCGCTAAATTTGTGGAAAACCAGAAAAACTATGGAATTTACAATTAGAGAAGCTGAAAGAAAAGATATGCCGGCAGTTTTAGAACTTATAAAGGAACTTGCCGCTTATGAAAATGCTTTAGACCAGGTAGAAATCGATGTTGCCCATCTTGAAAAGGAAGGCTTCGATGAAAAAAACTTCAAATGTTTTGTGGCCGATGTGAACGGGAAAATTGAAGGTTTGGCACTGGTTTACTTCCGGTTCTCAACCTGGAAAGGAAGAACTGTCCACCTGGAAGACCTCATCGTACGGGAAAAAATGCGGGGTACCGGTCTTGGCGGTGCACTTTATCAACGAGTCGTGCAGTATGGCCATGATAATGATGTAAAGCGGGTTGAATGGGTAGTTTCTGAAGGCAACAAAAATGCCATCGAATTCTATGAAAATACCGGTGCCGATATCAAGAAAAACTGGTATACCGTGCATATGGATGAAACAGGGATCCAGAAAAACATCAAAAAATAAATGGAGATATTTAAATTCGGAGGAGCCTCTGTAAAGGATGCTGCTTCGGTAAAAAATGTTCTCAGCGTACTTCAAAAAACTGGGTATAAAGATAAGGTCATTGTAGTTTCGGCTATGGGTAAAATGACCAACGCCTTCGAAATTGTAATTGCCGAATATCTTCAAACCCGAAAGGCTCCCCTGGAGTTACTTTCAGAAGTAAAGGAATTTCATCTTGAGATCGCCCGCGGATTATTTGAATCGGCCTCTGCCCCTGTTTTCAAAATGATAGATGACCTCTTTGAGGAACTTATCAATTTCATGGACCATAATAAATCCATTCAGTATGATTTTGTATACGATCAAATTGTGTGTTATGGCGAACTGGTTTCCTCTAAAATTTTAAGCGAATTTCTAAAGTCTCAATCCCTTGAACATTCCTGGCTGGATGCCCGTAAATTGATAAAAACAGACAGTACATATCGCGATGCTACCGTAAACTGGGAAGAAACCCAACAAAATATTTCCAGCCAGCTAAAACACGGTGAATTATACTTAACCCAGGGTTTCATAGCCTCCGATGCCAATAATTTCAGCACAACCCTGGGAAGGGAAGGGAGTGATTATACGGCAGCCATCCTGGCCTATTGCCTTAATGCTGAGAAAGTGATTATCTGGAAAGATGTACCCGGCGTTTTAAATGCAGATCCCCGGGTATTTGAAAATCCGCAATTGTTGAACCAGATCTCCTATGAAGAGGCTATTGAACTGGCCTTTTACGGAGCCTCCGTGATTCATCCTAAAACACTGCAACCATTACAGCGTAAGGAGATTCCCCTGTTTGTGAAATCCTTTATAGATCCCGAAGGTGCGGGTACTTCTGTTAGCAAAGGCCAAACTTTGATCCCGGCAATCCCCTGTTTTATCGTAAAGAAAAATCAGGTACTTATCTCTCTTTCCTCCCTGGATTTTTCATTTATGGTAGAAGAAAATATCAGCGAGATCTTTAGACTGTTTCATCAGTATCAAATGAAGGTGGATCTAATTCAAAATTCAGCCATTAGCTTCGCAGTTTGTGTTGATAACCGGTTTAACAATCTGGAAAAACTCATTCAGCATTTAAAAGCGCGGTTTAAAGTGAGCTTTATTACAGGTGTTTCCCTGTACACAATCCGGCATTTTGATGAAACCGCTATAAAGACTTTGGAAAAAGATAAAGAGGTGTTGCTTAAACAGGTGATGCAAAATACTGTGCAACTGGTAACTGTGGCTTAAAAATATCGTTTATTTGTTTTCAATCAAACCTAACCAAAATGGGAATTGTAACTGCAAAGGAAGTCGCCAAGGTCATGAACCTGGAAAAATTAGGCCCCATTGGCACATCCATTGGATGGATTGTTTTACACAGCACAAAACTTTCAACCATCAATAAGGAATACGATAAGCGCAAAAATTTAGATGGAATTGAATTCATAAATTCTATTTTAAAGAGCTTTGAGATAGATTTTGAAATTTCGGAAAAGGACCTGAAGCGAATTCCTAAAACAGGACCCTTTATTGTAATTGCAAATCATCCTCTGGGTGGGATAGACGGAATGATCCTGATGAAAATCTTTCTTGAACAACGCCCGGATTTCAAGATGATAGCAAACTTTTTACTGCATAGGCTGGATCCCTTAAAACCTTATATTATGCCTGTGAATCCTTTTGAAAATCACAAGGAAGCGATGTCTAGTTTGGGAGGCATCAAACAGGCCCTTTCACATCTAAGCGAAGGCGGTGCTCTTGGAATTTTTCCGGCCGGAGAGGTTTCTACCTATAAGGACCAGCGAATGATTGTGGATAAAGCCTGGGAACCTTCGGCCATGAAACTTATTCAGAAAGCAAACGTCCCTGTTGTCCCTGTTTATTTTCATGGAAAAAACAGCACTTTTTTCTACAGACTGTCCGGGTTAAGCGATGTGTTGCGCACCGCAAAACTTCCCAGCGAAATGCTTTCCCAGAAAAAGCGTAAAATTAAGGTGCGAATAGGACATGTGATCTCTGCTGAAGATCTTTCAGCGCATTCCAATCTGGAAGCATTTACTGCTTTTTTACGCCGAAAAACCTATATGCTGGCCAACTCCTTTGAAAAGAAAAGTTTTTTTAAGGGATTGCCAAAAAGCATGAAATTTTCAAAAGCCCCAGAGGAAATAATTGGTCAAACCGATGAATCTTCAATGGAACAGGAAGTAGAAACCTGCAGAATGCTTGACAAACGCCTGTTGGAAAGCAAAAATTATGAGGTGTTTTTAGCCAAAAAAGAAATCATCCCAAATATTGTTTCGGAAATAGGAAGATTGAGGGAGATCACATTCAGGGAGATTGGGGAAGGCACAAATTTGGCTACAGATCTTGATAAATTTGATGATTATTATTATCATTTATTCTTGTGGGATAAAGATGCCAAAAAAATTGCCGGCGCCTACAGAATGGGAATGGGGAACGAAATTTTTAAAAAGTACGGAATCGATGGTTTTTACCTTCAGGATCTGTTTCGGTTTGAATCCGAGTTATACCCCATGATGAGCCAATCTATTGAAATGGGACGCGCGTTTATAATAAAGGAATATCAGCAGCGGCCAATGCCCCTTTTTCTGCTTTGGAAAGGAATTGTTCATTGCACCCTGCGTTTTCCCGAACATAAATACCTGATTGGCGGAGTAAGCATCAGCAATAAATTTTCAAACTTCTCGAAATCATTGATGATCGAGTTTATGAAATCCAATTATTACGATCCGTATGTTGCGCAATATATCAAGCCTAAAAAGGAATTTAAAGTGAAGCTGAAGGATGCCGATAAGGATTTTGTCTTTGATGAAAGCAAGGCCAATCTGAATAAATTTGACAAAATAATAGACGAAATAGAACCGGATGGACTTCGGTTGCCGGTTCTTATCAAAAAGTACATCAAACAGAATGCCCGGGTAGTAGCTTTTAATGTTGATCCTTTATTTAACGACGCCATAGATGGACTTATGTACATTAGAATTGCCGATCTTCCCGAAAGCACAGTAAAACCTGTTATGGAAGAACTCCAGAAAGAACTCGAATAAATCCAGGGTTTTAAAACCCTGTAAACTTTTTCTATTTCTGTTAATTTCAAGTTATACCGGGTATTGAATTGGGAAAGGCTTAAATTCATTCTTATCTTGGAAAAAAAGTAAAAAAATGGAAAAGATCTTAATTGTAGGAGCAAGCGGAAATACCGGAAAAAGAGTGATAGAGATCCTTAGTAATTCCCAAAGTTTTGAACCTGTTGCGATGATTCGCAAAGAGGAACAAAAGGAAATTTTTGATGATATGGATGTGAAGTGGGTTCACGCCGATTTGGGAGAGAAGGTAGATCACGCCCTTAAAGGAATTGATAAAGTGATATTTGCCGCAGGTTCCGGAGGGAATACAGGCGCTGATAAAACCATTGCAATAGATCAGGATGGAGCTATAAAAATGATAGATGCCGCTAAAAAAGCAAAGGTGAAAAAGTTTGTAATGCTGAGCTCCATGGGAGCCGACGAGCCTTCAAAACATAAGAAACTTGAGGTTTACCTGAAAGCAAAGAAAAATGCAGATGAACATCTTCGTGAAAGCGGACTGGATTATACCATTCTTCGACCAGGCGCACTTACAGATGATATGGGATTGGCCAAAGTAAAACTGGCTGAAAAGCTAAATGAAGCAGGAGAAATCTCCAGGGATGATGTTGCATTTCTTTTGGTGATGAGCCTTGCAGATCCTTTGGTAAAGAACAAAACCATTGAAGCCATTGAAGGAAAAGAGTCCATTAAATCGGCTATTATTGAAGCCAGCAGGTAAGCGATGAAGCCATTAAGAAAAGATTTGACACCAGGGACCAATGTAATGATCATTCAGAAAAATGATCAGCGCAGTGGAGTGCTTACAGAAGGTATCGTGGCCAATATTTTAACAAAATCCCCATCTCATCCTCACGGAATAAAAGTCAGGTTGGAAACAGGAGAAGTTGGTCGTGTTCAAAAACTTGCTTAAAGTGTTATCAACTATTATCTAAAAAGGGCTGAAATTTTATAAATTTCAGCCCTTTTTAGATTCGACATTCCGGGGTTGTTTTGTCATTCTAACGAGCTTTTGGGTGAGTAAGAATCTTTTGATAATATGATGATCTGTTTGAAATGTTTTCTGTTTATTGCCTTTCAAACATAATCCATCCAATGAAAGCGCAGGATTCTTCACTTCGTTCAGAATGACATTTCTAAGTTGTTTTATCATACTTCAAAGAAAACCCCTACAAAAATGCCTTGTCGTTTGGTTCCCAAAGCTCGATTTTATTTCCTTCGAGATCAACGATCCAACCGAATTTCCCTTCTTCAGCTCGTTGGATTTCATCCATTACAGTGACTCCCTCAGCTTTAAGGGTTTCAAGCAATTCCTCAAGGTTTTCGACCCGAAAATTCATCATAAAGTCCTTTTTAGAAGGCTCAAAATGTTTCGTCTTTTCATGGAAAGGACTCCATTGCGTGGAACAATCATTTCCATCTTTATCCTTCCACCAAAATGTGCAACCCCATTGATCTGTATTTAAACCAAGATGTTTATTGTACCAGTCCTTTACCGCATTGGGGTCTTTGCTTTTAAAAAATACGCCACCAATGCCCGTTACCCTGTTTTTCATAATTGCTGTTTTTCTACTTATTGCTTCGCATCTTTCTTCGTATCAATATATAAAAAAATGCAAGGGAGATCAGGAATATTCCCAACCAGCTTTTCAGGGTTGCTTTTAAAAAGAATGGCATTTTAAACAGATAGAGTTCCATCGCACTGTATTTATTTAAAACATCGTTAAACGTGAGACCTCCACCCGGGCTAAGGATTTCGGTTCCTTCGGGAGATAGAAATATCACCTGGTCTATATAAATCTCATTATTTTCAATGAGGTTCCCGGAAGTGTTTAAATAGCGAAATGTTCCAAAATGCTGCCAGAGAAACGTGAAAAACACCCCGGCTAATATTGATATAACAAGCAATTTAACAATGCTTCCCTTTTTCAGTTTTTTCAAATTTTCCAGAGCCTTCATCTATATTTTCTTTTCAGCAAAATTTCCAAACTCCGCAATGATCTTTTGCGCGATGGTAGTGGCAAGTTTTTCGTGAGATTCTATGGTCCAACCGGCAACATGCGGACTGAAGATAACATTTTCCAAAAACATTAGTTCCTGTAAGGGTTCCGGCACGTGATTTTCGGCAAAGAGATTTTCAAATGAAGATTTTTCATATTCCAGAACATCCAGTCCTGCCCCCAGGATCTTTCCTTCTATCATTGCCGAAACCAGATCTTCTGTCACAACACTTTTCCCCCGGGCTGTATTGATAAACCAGAAGGGATTTTTAAATCCGTTGATAAAATCAGCATCGATCATTTTATTGGTTTCTGGAGTCCAGGGCGTATGCAAACTTACCACATCCACCTGTTCTTTAAACACATCCAGATTCACCTGTTTCGCATTTTCATCTCCCACTCCTTCTTTAATATCGTAACATAAAACCCTGACATCAAAACCTCGCAATTTTTTGGCAAAGGCTTTTCCCATATTCCCGTAGCCTATTATGCCAACCGTTTTCCCGTCCAGTTCTATTCCTCGATTGGCTTCCCTGTTCCAAAATCCTTTGTGAACTTCCCTGTCGGCTTTATTTAATTTATTGAATAAAGACAGTAACATTCCCAGGCTGTGTTCTGCAACAGCATTTCTGTTGCCTTCCGGTGCAGAAAAAAGCGCAATTCCCCTTTTTCGGGCATAATCCACATCGATACTTTCCAGTCCCGCTCCTACCCTTGCTATAAACTTCAGATTAGGGGCTGCGTCCAGAAAGTTTTTATCGATATCAAACCGGCTTCTAATCACCAATCCCTCGAACAAATGTTGATCTTTCAGAATATCGTCCATACTCCTGTGGTAAGCCTCGATATTTTGATACCCGGCCAGCTCCAGTTGTTGGATCAATAATGGATGATTGCTGTCTGCGTGAAGAATGGTCATAAAAAATTAGATTTTGGGATAATGCGCCACGGTTAAGGAATCCTGAATGTTTCCGGTATGTTGTGTGCTTAATTTTTCAAAAAGCATGATATGCACCTCTTCTTCATTTTTGGTCATTGGGCAGTGTTTTACCCCTTTTGGAACCACAAGGATCTCTCCTTGGTTTATAACTTCTGTTTTGTTTTCAAACTGCATATAAAGCGTGCCTTTCAAAACCTGGAAAAGTTCATCTTCCTCTTCGTGAAGATGCCAAACAAATTCCCCTTTTACTTTAGCCAGCAATACCTGCATATCATTTACAACCGCGATTTGATGCGGATGCCAATATTTGCTGAAACTTTTTAATTTTTGCTTTGGATTTATGGAGTTCATACTGAATTTTTAAAAGAATAAATTGAAAATTGATCTTTCCCTTGCCCTTCTGAAATTGCTAAAATCCGAGGATTATTTTAGCGATGGAGAAATAGATCAAAATTCCGCAAATATCGTTGCTGGTTGTTATAAAAGGTCCGGTAGCCATCGCAGGATCTATACCCTGTTTATCCAGGATAATAGGAACAAAAGTACCTATAAGCGAAGCTATTACAATCACCGAAATTAATGAGATCCCAATTGTAATCCCAAAAAGCCAGTCAAAACCAAGTAAAAATGTACCTCCAACGGCCAGAATGATCGCCAATACAACCCCATTGAAAAGACTTAGGGCTATTTCCTTCAACAAACGTTTTAACAAAGAACCTTTCAAACTGTTATTTGCGAGTCCCTGTAATATAATCGCAGAAGACTGCACTCCTACATTCCCTGCCATCGCCGCGATTAAAGGCACAAAAAAGAACAAGGCCGCGTGTTCCTGCATCGCCGCATCAAAAGTTCCTAAAACGGTAACACTTATAAATCCCCCAAAAAGGGCCAATATAAGCCACGGAAGCCGGGCACGGGTGAGTCTCCAAATACTGTCATCGGCCTCCACATCTTCAGAAATACCTGCTGCCATCTGGTAATCTTTTTCAGCTTCATCTTTTATAAAATCCACAATATCATCAATCGTGATCCGGCCTACCAAACGGTTCATTTCATCTACCACAGGAATTGCCTCGAGGTCATATTTTTGCATTATCTGGGCAACCTCTTCTCCGGGAGCATTAACATTTACAAAATCCACTTTTGGAATATAGATGTCCTGAATATGGGCGTCACTTGGTGCGGTAATAAGATCTTTTAGAGAGAGCCTGCCCTTCAGTTTGTTTTTACCGTCCACTACATAAATTGAATGTACCCGGGTCACATTTTCAGCCTGGGCGCGCATTTCAGCCATACAGCCAGTCACGCTCCAGTTCTCATTTACCTTTACAAGTTCCTTTGCCATCAATCCCCCGGCAGAATCTTCATCATACCGAAGCAGTTCCACAATGTTATCGGCATGTTCCTCATCGATAATCTGGGCGATAACCTTTTGCTGCCTTTCTTCCGATAATTCTGAAATAATATCGGCAGCATCATCGGTGTCCATTTCCTCCAGCTCCTCGGCAATCTCCTTGGCCGAAAGATTTTCCAGGATGCGTTCCCGGACTCCCTCTTCCAGCTCCATTAAAGCTTCGGCAGTTTTTACGCTGTCCAGTAACTTTATGATATAAGTAGCCTCATCCAGATCCAGTTCAGAGATAATTTCGGCTATATCTGCCGGGTGAACATCTTCCAGGGTCAGATTTAATTCCTTATCGTTTTTTTGCTGAATAAGGACCTCGATCTTCTGGATTAATTCATCGCTAAGTTGAAATTGCATACGGCTGAATTTTTAAGGTCAAATCTATAAATGCTTCCGTGCTTAGTTGCTCCGGACGTTGGCCAAAGATAGCATCTTCCCTTAAATTATCCGGTAATTGAAAGATTTTTAAACTATTTCGAAGGGTTTTGCGGCGTTGCTGAAAAGCGGTTTTCACAACCCTGAAGAAAAGTGCCTCATCACAGGGAAGATCATAATTCTCCTTTCGTTTTAGGCGAATTACGCCACTCTCCACTTTTGGGGGCGGAATAAAAACCGAAGGGTCCACAGTAAATAAATATGTGATATCATAAAAAGCCTGTGCCAGGACGGAAAGTATTCCGTAGGTTTTATTTCCATGGGAAGCCGCGATACGTTGCGCAACCTCTTTTTGGAACATCCCGGCAAATTCAGGAATTAACTCCCTGTTTTCAAGTGTTTTAAAAACGATTTGAGTGGAAATATTATA
The DNA here is from genome assembly GCF_046298265.1 of Gillisia xinjiangensis. Classification (NCBI taxonomy): domain Bacteria; kingdom Pseudomonadati; phylum Bacteroidota; class Flavobacteriia; order Flavobacteriales; family Flavobacteriaceae; genus Gillisia; species Gillisia xinjiangensis. Next base: position 205,445 of record NZ_JBKAHK010000001.1, read on the forward strand.
TGGGAAATTCCCTATGATCGCGAAGGATTCCCCGTTGAAGATCGAGGGAATGTCGTATTTTAAAAAATCTGCTTCGAGAATATTTCCCTCAAGATCTGGAAAGTTTTCTTTAAGATAAGCCACGCTGTCCCAGTCTATTTCAATGACTTTAAGGTCAATATCTTTTTTGATTAGATATTTGGTTAAAACCCCGGTTCCCGGACCTATTTCCAGCACGTTTTCATATCCAGAGTAAGTAAGCGAATCTGATATCTTCACAGCAGTAGGTTCATCTTTAAGAAAATGTTGTCCCAGGTGCTTCTTTGCCCTTACTTTGCCATCCCCCGGGGTTTGGTGCTTAAAAGAAAAATTCTTTTGATTGCTCTTCTTCATTTTATTTTTTTATTGCGCTCCTTCTGTCAAAAGAAGTGGTGATGGAAAAATAGAGAATTGTTGTTTACAGGTCGGTTTGAAGGTCTTCCTGTTTCTAATTTTCAGCGTGTGCCTCATTAACAACCTGCATCTCTGTTCTGAAGGCGACAAATTTTCCCTCAAAAGGCTTTGTTTTCGACCTCAATAAAGCTGCGTTTTCATCGTAATAACGCTGCAGCATTTCCTTGTTTGTGGTGGTATATTGAACAGAATAAGTCATTCCACCCATCTCTTCCTGCACCATAACCCGCGTCATTAAAGCCTTGGTGAATTTTCCGGTGTTAAGCATTTCCGGGATATGCTCTGTCCTCATCCATTCCACCCACTCTTCGTGAACATCTTCCTGTATGTTGATCGTTACGTTGTATATATACATAATGTTGTTTTGAAATTTTTCCCCGGAAACAGGAAATTAATTTATTTATGTTCTTTATAATTTTGATTCGGAAAGTTTGAAGTCTTTAAAGCTATAATCCTTCCTGAAAAATCCCTGCAAAAGTAAGAGTTCTATTCTATTGCGTCACCTCTTAACATTCTAAAATTTTTCCTGGACTCAACAAAATAAATACTGGCAGGAAAATTAAAAATGATCTGCTCATAATAATCCCGTGCTTTTTCGGGTTGATCGAGTTTATTTCTGTACAATTCGGCGAGCTGAAAAGTCGCATTATCAGCTAAAATATCATTAGGATAAAATTCCAGAATTTTCAAATAATTTTTTTCAGCTTTTGCAAATTCCCCTTCATCTTCAAATAATAACGCCTGTTTCAGCAAGGCTTCATCTTCAATTTTTTCGCCTTTATGATTGGCTATAATTTCATCCAGAATGGCAATTCCTTCCTGATTCTTTTTCTGAAAGGATAAAAAATCGGCTTTTGCGTAGAGCTTTAAAGCGGTTTGCGTGGAATCCTCAAGCGTATTTTCGCTTATTAGCAAACTCAGTTCCATCGCATCATTTGCTATAAGCTGGGTTGTAGAAGCCTTTAGCACATCCAGCTGTGTTTTTGCCCATTCAAAATCCCCCTTAAAATAACTGGTTTGCGCCACTTTGAACCGCGCTTTTTGGGAGATTTCATCATTTTTTACAAGATTCTGGATCTGGGAATAATAAATAAGCGCCTTATTGAATTTTTGATCCAGCACAAGAATATCTGCCAGGGCCATTTTTACCGCTGCCTTTTGAAAATTAGTAACCACCCGTTCTGAAAGATTTTGTAACAGCTCTATCCCCTGCCCGATCTTTCCAATTTTAAAGGCCAGGAAATTAGCGTGATCTATTTGAATTGAAAGTGTTTCAGGCCCGGTCCCAAATTCCTGAAACAAGGCTTCAAAATTCTTTTCGATTCCGGAATACTCTTTTGAAGTTGCTGTTTCCACCTGCATGCTTAGCAATAATTGCCTCGCCTGCAAAAGGATGTTTTCTGAAGGGGTTTCAGCAATTATAAATTCCACTATCGATTTTGCAGTTTCTATATCCCCTTCAGCTTTGGAAATCACCGTAAGCTGAATAATGCGTTGAAGATCATGGTCTCCACGCTTGTAGACCGCTTTTTCCTGTGCAAATGCTTTTTGAAATTCTTTTTGCTGAATAAAAAGCCAGGCCAGCATTTCGTTGTACAGAATGAGCGGATTTTTTTGCGATCGCTGAAGCAATAATTTCCGAAGGGCCGTATTTGCGGGATTGGAAGCATCTTCCAGGATGTACCTATCGAATTCCCTAACAAGATTGGCACTAATTTCAGGTTCCTTTTCTATAAGATCAAGATAGGAACTGAACATTTTCTCCAGCTTTCCCTGCTCCCCGTAGATCCTGGCAAGGGGCAACTGAAATTTCATTTCCGGGTTGAGTTCCAGGCCTTTTTGATAAGCTTCTGCCGCGTAATCCAGCAGGCTATATTTTTCAAAAGTCCGTGCTACGGTATAGGTATAATTGGGTTTTTCATTTAAAACCGCGAGGGCCTCGAGGTAATATTCCTGCGCCTGTTCCTGCTTTTGCTGTAAAGCTGCATTATGACCCAACTCTATTAAAACAGTAGGATTTACGGCGTTTCGGTTTAGTCTTGACAGCAACAAACCTTCCGCTGAAGCGAAATCTTCCAATTGCTGATGAGCCGTGATCACCCCGTCAAAAAAATTGCCATTCCCGGGATTTTCCTTTAAAAGTTCCTGATAAACCTTTAGCGCTTTTTCATACTGCCCCTGATCCAGATAATTCTGCGCAATTTGTTCCGACTGGGCATAGAGCCCAAAACCGGAAAGAAAAAACACGAGTATGAAAGCTAAACAACGCATTTTGTAAAGATAACAAAATACGTTGTTCAGATCCTTTTTTGAAGGTTAATCTATACGGTCAAAACCTGTATATTTCACCAAAACCTCGGGAATCATAATCCCCTCCGGGCTTTGATAATTTTCCAGGATCCCGGCAAGTACACGTGGTAAAGCCAATGCACTTCCGTTTAAGGTATGAAGCAATTGCTTGTTTCCATCCTTGTCTTTATATCTTAGTTTTAGCCTGTTTGTTTGGAAGGTCTCAAAATTGGAGACAGAACTTATTTCCAGCCATCGATCCTGAGCGGTGGAGAACACTTCAAAATCATAGGTGAGCGCAGAAGTAAATCCGAGATCGCCTCCACATAATTTTAAAATACGGTAGGGCAATTTCAATTCCTGGAGTAAATTCTTAATGTGATCTACCATTCCATCCAAAGCGGCATAGGAATTTTCGGGTTTTTCAATACGTACCAGTTCAACTTTATCAAATTGATGCAAGCGGTTCAGGCCACGAACGTGCGCCCCGTAGGAACCTGCTTCCCTTCGGAAACAAGGCGTATATCCGGTACAGGCCACCGGAAGATCAGCTTCCTGGAGTATCTCCCCGCGAAACATATTGGTAAGCGGCACCTCGGCAGTCGGGATCAAATAAAGATCATCTTCTGTAACATGGTACATTTGCCCTTCCTTATCCGGCAATTGCCCGGTTCCAAAGCCAGAAGCTTCATTCACCATCAATGGTAACTGATATTCATTATATCCGCTTTCTGCAGCTTTATCGAGAAAATAGGTGATCAGGGCTCGTTGCAACCTGGCTCCCTTTCCTTTATAAATTGGAAATCCGGCGCCTGTGACCTTATTTCCAAGTTCAAAATCTATAATATCGTATTTTTTCGCAAGTTCCCAGTGAGGAAGGGAACCTTCAGCCAAAACAGGAATATCGCCCTCGTTGTAGATCTCTTCATTATCCTCTTCAGAAGTTCCTGCAGGAACAATTTCATTGGGAACATTGGGAATGGTGTATAATAACTTCTCCAAATTGCCAACAGTGGCACTGAGTTCTTCTGAAAGATCTCTGGAAGCATCCTTAAGCTGAGCCGATTTTTCTTTTAAAAGAGTGGCTTTCTGATGTTCGCCGGTTTTAAAAAGCAATCCAATCTCTTTGGAAAGCTGATTTGCTTCGGCCAGGGTATCATCTAATTTTGTTTGTGTGGAGCGGCGATCTTCATCAAGTTGCAACACCTGGTTTAAAATGCTTTCGCCCTCAAAATTCCGCTTCTTCAAGGCTTGAATGTATGCCTCTTTATGCGTTCGTATATTGCTTACCTGTAACATTTGGCCTGTAGATTTTTAATAAGCAGCAAATGTAACAAAAGCCCGTAAAAATATCAGTCTAATTTGGAAGGTAAAATCCAGTCATGGTGTTTAAAATGATGCCATTTTTCAGCGGCAATATCCACCTTTGGATCTATAAACCTTCTAAAAGGTCTTCCGTTCACACTTACGCGCGAATCAACAAATACCTGTACGTCCTTTCCTTGTTTCGCATAGTCCCTTTTTAGACGTTGGGAAAATTGCCAGATCATATCCGGTTTTGAATACACAGACCGCATCTGTTTCCGAGATAAATAATTGCTGTCATTTATGTATATAGTGTCATTTTTTCCTTTTTCCACCACTTTAAAAGTGCCACTGGAACTTTTGCTTCTAAGCATCATTCGCCAGCTAAGCCTGTGTCCTTCTTCCGTCCATAACACATTATCCTGAAAAAACCAGTGCCTTAAGGGCAGGGAAATTTGTACGATAAACCATCCGGCCATAACCGCGATGAGGAAATTTCGGTAAGGCGAAATTATGATTTGGTTTTTATTGTAATATGGTTTTTTCTTCCGGAGAAATATGCTGTTTATTTTTTCAGAAGGGAAAAAGAAAAGGATCAACGCTAAAGAGAGGTAAGGAAAAATCCCTATGTGGAAGATAAAACTGTTGAAAAGATGAAAGAAAATGGCCGCTATAAATGCATAAATTCTTGTTTTGCGCCATAGTAATAATGGAATAATAAGCAAATCAAATAAAAACCCAAAACCTGTAATACTATAATGCACCCATGATTGCTGAAGGAACCCACCCACCAGCCAGTAATCTTCCTTAGATCCCATTAAAACCTCTGGGAAGGATCCGTCCATCCAGTCCGGATATATCTTGGCAATTGCAGCGTAGGTGTATACGATCCACATTTGAAGCACAATTACCACCCAAACCCATCGCGGCATCGAAATATCGCGAAGTTTTGGATTTTTCCACGAATCTATGGCCGCATACCTGTTTGCAGGTAAAAAGCTCATAATGATGCACAAGAGCATCAATAAATAATAATGATTGTTATAGGAAGATTTTTGCATCAGGTACACGCCCGTCCACATAATGGTATATGCAATAATCGCGATGCGGTATTTGAAACCTACCATCACCATCAGTCCGAAAAAACCCATTACGCCATAATAATAGAGCATTCCGTCACCGGGAAGAGGTTGCAAAAATTCAAAGCCTATGAAGTTAAAGGTCTCTACAGGCTCCATTAAAGTATGACGGATCCAATTTGTGAAAATTGCCCCAAAAGCTTCCAGTGCGATCAACAAACCAAAAAAGATACGAAACACCACCAGGGCGCTGTTATCTATCCTGGTAAACAACCACTTATTCAGCATAATTATCTTTGATATACTGTGCCGCAAAGGCTTCATCCTGCGTTAACGCAAGTTTCAGGGCATCTATATTGTTAAATTTCTTTTCTTCCCGGATCCAGGTAAGCATTTCAATTTGAAGCTTTTTTCCGTAGAGATCCTGGTCCAGCAAAAAGAAATGGGTTTCAATGGATTTCTTCTCCCCTCCCACAGTAGGATTAAAGCCTATGTTCATCATTCCAAAATAGGGAATCTCATCAATTTCTGCACGCACTACATAAACGCCATTTTTGGGGATGAGTTTATAGTCTTCCTCTATTTTTAAATTGGCCGTTGGATATCCAAAATCCTTTCCTAGCCCCTTTCCTTCTACCACTGTTCCGGTAAGCATAAAGGGAGTTTTTAAATATTGGTTGGCCTTTTCCACCCTTCCTTCTAAAAGGGCTTTTCGAATCTTTGTGGAACTTACCGCTACCTCATCTATATCCTGCTTTCCAATTTCTTCTACCTCAAAATCAAATTGTTCTCCAAATTCCCGCAGGGTATTGATATCGGCGGTTCGGTTTCTTCCAAACCTGTGATCATAGCCAATAACCACTTTTTTGGCCTTTAGTTTGTTCACCAGAATATCACGCACAAATTCCAAAGCGGTAAGCCGGGAGAACTGATGCGTAAAAGGATGAATGATCAAATGGTCTACTCCTGTTTTTTCCAGGAGTTGTATGCGTTCTTCTATGGTATTTATAAGCTGAATGCCGCTTTCCTTTTGAAGGACCATTCGCGGATGCGGAAAAAATGTGAGTATAGCCGATTCCATCCTGCTTATTTTAGCTGAAGCTACGAGGCGTTCGATAATTTTTTGATGTCCAACGTGAACCCCGTCGAAAGTTCCAATAGTGATTACCGTGGGATGGTCGCCTTTAAAAGCATTTACTCCTTTATGTTGTTTCAAGAGAGAATTATTTTCCGTTAAAAGTATTCATTGTATTGTTGAGCCCTGCTGTGCCAAATGACTTGATAGCCTCTGCTGCCTTTTCCAGCCGCTCGGGCATTAATTTCAATTCCTCTTCTCCCCATTCGCCCAACACATAATTCACCTGGTTTCCCTTGGAAAACTCATCGCTAATCCCAAAACGGAACCGGTTATAGTTGGTGGTGTTTAAATGGGCCTGTATATCTTTTAAGCCATTGTGCCCGCCATCACTGCCTTTGGTTTTTATACGAAAGGTTCCAAAACTTAAGTTGAGATCATCTGTGACTACCATGAGATTTTCCAGCGGAATTTTCTCCTTGGTAAGCCAGTAATTAACCGCTTTCCCACTTAAATTCATAAATGTACTGGGTTTTAAAAGGATAAAAGTGCGGCCTTTGAATTTAAAGGAAGTTATTTCACCCAGTTTTTGGGTAGAAAAAGAAACCCCTTCTTTTTCGGCTAAATGATCCAGAATTTTAAATCCGATATTATGCCTGGTATGATGATATTTCGGGCCAACATTCCCCAAGCCTGCAATCAAAAATTTTTTCATAGGATCTGTTTGTTCCTGTGGTTGTTTTTTGCTCAATAATCTTCCGAAGAAAGGCAGCATCTTATTAATTTTGGTAAATATAAAAATTAATAAATTTCTTTTCATAGTCACGGATTGCAAATCCGTGTTTTCATCGGCGCCATCCTCAAAAACAAAACATCCCAACCTTTTCAGATTGGGATGTTTACATTCTTGTAAAAAAAGAGATTTATTCTTTTTCTTCAGTTGCTCCTTCGGTTTCAGCTTCAGTAGCCGGCACTTCTCCTTCTGGCACTTCTTCTTCTTCCTCTTCAAGATCTGCAATAAGGTTACGTGAGGTTTTCACCTGACAAATCACAGTATTATCTGGATGTTGAACGATAAAATCGTCACTTTTAATTTCGGTTACATAAAGTTTGTTTCCAATTTTAAGTTTGGTAACATCTGCTTTAATGTAATCTGGAAGTTTTGCTGGAATACCTTTTACCTTTAAACGACGAAGGTTGTAACGTAAAACACCACCATTTTTAACCCCACGTGCCACACCTTCAGTGTGAATTGGGATTTCCATAGTAATTTCACTGTCTTCGAAGATTTGGTAGAAATCCATGTGCAGAATTGCATCGGTTACCGGATGAAACTGGATATCCTGTAAAACGGCATCCATTTTCTCACCAGCAAGATCCAATACTACTGTATGCACATCGGGGGTGTAAATTAAACCTTTAAAGGCACTCTCTTCTGCTGCAAAGTGTAATGGTTCTCCCCCTCCGTATAGTACGCAAGGAACCTGTCCAGCATTACGTAGGGCTTTACTTGCCTTTTTGCCCACGCTTTCTCTTTTAGATCCGTTGATCGTTATTGATTTCATTATAAAAAATTTTAGTGTGCAAAGATGCGATATTTTTTTATGTTTTTAAACTGCTGTGATAGAAATATTTTTGAAGTTAAAATTAATAATTCCCCCTGTGTTTCTCCCGGCTCGTTAATGATAATAAAAACGTTCACTCTTTATCGCCGTTATCCTCCATTTACATGATACCATCTCTTTACCCGAATTGACAGAAAACAAGGCACAACCAAAAACAAGTAACAAAACCGGGAATCTAATATTGGTAAAAACCACAACCGTTTAATCCAAACTCTCTGTCAATATCGCAAGCATGGTTTTAATTCCATCCTTATAATTTCCCAGCCTAATATTTTCGTTGGGAGAATGCTGATTATTATCAGGGTTTACGGTAACAACCGTTACTGCAGGAATACCCAGAGCGTCGACAAAAGGCGAGATGGGGATAGAGCCGCCACCCATTCTAATTTTTACAGGACTGCTGCCAAAAGCTTTTCGATATGCTTTATCGAGCCACAACCCTGGCTCGGAATCGAAGGGAGTTCTAAAAGCCTGGTAAGAAATTTTCCCCTCCCATTTTACCATTTTTGGATGCTGCATCCTTTCCTCATCTGTAGGATCTTTTTCAATGATTTGGTATCCCTGCTTTTTAATATGATCTTTTATGAGCTTAAACAGTCTATCCGGATCACTCTCCGGCACCAGCCGTACATCGATCTCTGCGATTGCTTCAGAAGGCACTATAGTTCTTGCCTCGTCTCCTACATATCCCGATTGAAGGCCGCGTATATTAAGTGACGGATACTGAATTGATTCCTGATAAGTATTTCCAACATTATCCTTACGGGCGATACCCAGCTTTTTCTGAATGGCTTTCTCATCATCGGGCACCTGTTCCAGAATGGCTTTTTCTTTTGAAGTGAGTTCTATGCCGTCATAATAACCGGGAATACTTACCCGCCCGTTGTCATCTTTCATAGATGCCAGTAACTGCGCTATCCCAAGCGCAGGATTGGGAGCGTAATTACCGTAATGCCCGCTGTGCTGCGGGGCTTTGGGTCCATAGACGGTGAGAGTAATAGTGGATATTCCTCTTGCGCCAAAACTAAGAGTGGGCTCATTGCTTTGATGCCGGGGCCCATCCATGATGAGCATCATATCCGCTTTTAGTTTATCTTTATGCTTCACAACCGCATTAGGTAAGTGCGGGGAGCCCAGTTCCTCTTCAAAATCCAGGATGACCTTTATGTTGTAATCCGGATGCTTATTCATCATTGGCAAAGCATCCCACGCAGTAAGAAACATGGCAATAGGCCCTTTATCATCAGATGCCGACCGTGCAAAGATCCTCCACTCCTCATCATAAGCATTCTGTAAGGTTTCCATGGGAATGGCAGTCCAGCCGCTCCCGTCGTTTTTTTTAAGGACAGGATTATATGGACTTTCCTGATTCCACTTTGAAGGATCAACTGATTGTCCGTCGACGTGAAAATAGATTAAAACTGTTTTTTTTGCCTGGGGGGATTTCTTTTCCAGCAGCAATAATGGAACTCCGTTGGTTTCCAGGGTTTCTGATTTAAACCCTCTCTTTTCAAAGTTCTCCCTGCTCCATTCTATATTTTTCTCCAATTGTTCCGGAAAATGGGAATCGTTGGGAATGGCAACAAGTTCATTTAAAATTGAGATTCCGTGAAGGAAATAGTCTCCAGCTACAGAATCGAGGTGTTTTGAACCGGATTGTGCGGTGGCGACATAAGAGCAAAGTCCGCATACAATAGTGATGAGGTGTTTTTTCAAAATTAAATGATTTTAAATGCAACCTAAGGGAAAAAAAACCATTAGGCACTTATTATGAGTTGGTTAAAGGTTAAAGATTAAAAAAACCCAGAGTTAAAAAAGAGCAGGGAACCAGAACCTAGCACTACAAAGCCTGTTTTTAGATCCCAAATTTCAAACCTACAATGTTCTTTACCTTATCAAACAATCCCATTGAACTTTTTAACTTTGAATTACATAATAAACTTGGAGCTTATCGATTTGTTATGATGTACACTTTTCATGACATCGGCAAATAAATCGGCACAGCTTACAACCCTTATTTTTCTGCTTTCCTTTTTCAGCGGAATAGAATCGGTAACGATCAACTCCTCTAATTTTGAATTTTCAATCCGTTCGTATGCTTCTCCGGAAAGCACAGGATGTGTACAAATAGCACGTACACTTATGGCTCCGCGTTCCATCATAAGATTTGCAGCAGCGGAAAGTGTTCCGGCGGTATCCACCATATCATCTACCAAAACCACATTTTTCCCGGTCACATCTCCAATTAGTTCCATATGGGAGATTATATTGGCTTTTGCGCGTTGCTTATAACAAATCACCACGTCGCTTTCCAAAGCCTTGGAATAGGCATAAGCCCTTTTAGAACCTCCCATATCCGGGGAAGCGATGGTAAGATTGTCAAGATTGAGACTTCTTAAATAAGGTAGGAAAACGGTAGAAGCGTACAGGTGATCTACAGGTTTTTCAAAGAATCCCTGGATTTGATCGGCGTGAAGATCCATCGTGATGATCCTGGTTGCACCTGCGGTTTCCAAAATACTGGCTACCATTTTTGCGGCGATTGGAACCCGGGGTTTATCTTTTCTATCCTGACGGGCCCATCCAAAGTAAGGAAGTACCGCGGTGATATGTCTTGCCGAAGCTCTTTTTGCCGCATCCAGCATAAGGAGCATCTCCATAAGGTGATCGGCTCCGGGATTCGTGGAACCAATTATGAAAACCCGGGATCCCCGAACCGATTCTTCAAAAGATGGCTGAAATTCGCCATCGCTATAGGTACTGGTAATTACCTTTCCCAGTTTTGTGCCGAATGCAGCGGCAATTTTTTCAGATAATTCTGTGCTTTGCGTACAGCTAAAAATTTTGGCTTCGGTAGTGGCTTCTGACATGGTTGTGTTGTGTTTGAGGGTTTTTTGTTGTGCTTATGTTGTGTGACCCCAAATTTATAAATTTATTCTTTCAGAAAGGGCTTTGGCAGAAGCTACTTCTTGTTAAAAGTTAGGATTGCAGCAAGGACCCCATAAAGAAAGGGGAATTTACTCCCATCCTTAAATCCCAATATGGTTTTTCATCAGAAAAATCTTAACTTTAAAACAGAAATGTTTCAACAGCTATACCTTTTAATCCTAATACCATTAAATTATGAGCAGATTACTCCTTTTTGACTTTAGTTCAGCTGATAATTGGTCGGGTTGGGAAGTACAAAATGATGTAGTGATGGGAGGAAATTCTTTCAGTAAACTGGAACGCAGCGTTGAAGGGAATGCCATTTTTAAAGGCACTGTTACTTTGGAAAACAATGGAGGATTCGCTTCGGTGCATTATCATTTTGCGCCTAAAGATATCAAGGCTTATAAAAAAGCGCTTATTATTTTGAAAGGGGACGGAAAGGATTATCAGTTCAGAATAAAATTTGATTTAAAAGACAGGGCTTCCTACGTATACACTATTAAAACTACCGGAGATTGGCAAACCGTGGAGGTTCCGCTATATAAAATGGAACCGGTGTACCGCGGGGAAAAAATGAATATACCTAACTTTTCAGCCGATGAGATTCAGGAAATTCGGTTTTTAATAGGAAATAAAACGGCAGAGGATTTCCGGCTTGAAATTGACCAGATCGAGCTGAAGTAAGTTCTGAAATCAAAAACCTACGGGAACCTGCCCGTCCGTCAGGCGGGTTAAATCCTCAATGAGGGATTAAACAAGTTTTTATTTATGGTTAATGGCAAACCATTGCAGAATATAAACTGCTACTTTTTTTTGCAATAATCCCATAACCGGAATAAAAAATTCAGTACTGTCCGGTAAAGAATCAAGAACCAAGACTTAATTTTAATTAACCGATAAACATTTAGTTATGATTTCTATTTTTTTCAGAACACTTTAATTATCAGTAAAATTTATAAAAGTAAGGTCTATTTCTAAAAATTTCATGTGATCGCCCAATGGAGGTATGGTCTCAGCTTTAACAAAAATGTGTACCGGACAACAATGAAAAAAAATTAAAAAATCACTTCAGCCTGTGCTTAAGCTGTTTGTAAAAAAAACAGAAAAAACCGTGTTGCAAAGGGAAATTTTTATAGTTTTGCCTTCCACAAGCTCGAGTGGCGGAATTGGTAGACGCGCTGGATTCAAAATCCAGTATTTTCGGATGTGCGGGTTCAAGTCCCGCCTCGAGTACTTTAAAAACCTGTATTTGCCCTATTTATAAGGCTTTACAGGTTTTTTATTTTTAATCTTCCAAACATATTCTAAAAAAGGAATAATAATGAAATTGCCGTTATTCCCGGGTTCATACTAAGGTAATCCTAACACTATGAGAGAAAAAATTAAATTGATATTTGCTTTGACTTTTCTAATAAATATAAATCTTCTGTTTGGACAAAATTTTCAAATATTAAATAACCTTCCTCCCACCAATGAGGTAAGAGCACCTGAATTTAACACCATAAAAACATTTTATTTTAAAGTTGACTCTATAAATAATAATTTAATTGTTCAAGACTTAAGAAGTTCAAAAAATGGAGAAATTCATTTTTATCAATCGCTTTATGAAATACCATTGAAGGAATTCAATAAAAGCAGCTTTAAAGTTTCAAAAGGTTTTGAAAATGAATTACAATTAATTATTAGCTCTAAAGACACTTCCATTCTTAAATATATGTTTCAAAATGGGAAAGTTGTATCAATAAGCGGGGTAAATAGAATTAGTTTAGGTAATTGGGACTATTGAACGGATTTATCTAACATATTAAAAAACGATATTGAAACTGTTACTGTTAATCTTCCCATAGCAACATCAGATTCAGAAAAATCGGAAAACCTCCTTCAAAAATTTAAATATATTGGAAAACAAGTTCGGGCAATTAATGCAAAAATGGACAAAGATTTGACAATTGGAACTGGGTACTATCTAGGACAAATAGAAAATACAAATTTTAATGTCAAAAAAATAAAAAAGGCTTTAAAAACTCAAAATATAACTTATACTTTTCCTTTACCAATTATTATTTATGCTGATAAAAACGGAGGTATTGAATCAATTTTTATTGGTAACAAACCATATAAGAAATACTTTCAAATTGATTTATCCACCTTCAAACCGTTGAAACCATTAATTTTTGAAAATAATAATGTACCCGCAAAATATATATTTTTATTGACTAATAATTAACGTGCTACAACATCGGTTTTTCGCTTCCGGGCTTCATTTTAAAAAAGGAACAAGTGATTGTGTTCTTGAGTTTATGAAAAACCGCAACTTGCTGTTCCTGCCCTGAAACCAGGGAATTATGGAAAAGAGGTTGGAAAATCACACAACTTTTGGTCTTGATCCACCAAAATGCCTTAAAATCAAAAAAGACCTCCTTTCGGAAGTCTTTTTCTTTATGTGGGCAATGAGGGATTCGAACCCCCGACCCCCTCGGTGTAAACGAGGTGCTCTGAACCAACTGAGCTAATTGCCCGCTATCGCTTGATTGCGGATGCAAATATAGGCTACTTTTTGAATACCACAAACAAAATTTAAATAAAAATTAAATTATTTCTGCAACGGTAAACGTACTGCCTCCAACATATATTACATCACACTTTTGTGCTTCCGACAAAGCTTTTTGATAGGCATTTGAAACTGAAGAATATACACTTCCAATAAGTTCATATTTCAATGCCTCATCTCTTAAATAATCGGCATCCATTCCCCTTGGAACATTTGGTCGACAAAAATAATAAGTTGCCTCTTTTGGGAATAATGGCAGTATTTTTTCCAGATCCTTATCACTTACAACCCCAAGAACTATATGCAATTTCCTGAAATCCTCTTTCAATAATTGCTTCATCACATAAACAAGTCCTTCGGCATTATGGGCAGTATCACATATCACCTTGGGGTTTGTTTGCAAAATATCCCATCTGCCGCGCAATCCTGTATTTTCTTTAACCTTCAGCAAGCCTCTATAAATGTTTTCTTCAGAAATATTAAATCCGTTCTTATTTAATTTCCGGATTGCAGTTACAACGGTTTGTATATTTTTTGTCTGGTAATCCCCCGTGAGGTCTGAAGAATAGTTTTCAGCATTAAGATCTTCAGCAAAAATAATTTCTGAATTTAATCGCCTGGCAGTTTCATTAAAAACAGCTTTGGTTTCCACCTGGTTTTCTCCAATAACAACAGGAATTCCGGGTTTGATAATGCCTGCCTTTTCAAATGCGATCTCCTCCAGGGTATCTCCAAGCATTTGCACATGGTCCATCCCTATATTGGTGATAACTGAAAGGATTGGGGTGATAATATTTGTAGAATCCAGTCTGCCACCCAATCCAACCTCTACGACGGCGATATCCACTTTTTCCCGGCTAAAATGATCAAAAGCCATCCCAACTGTCATCTCGAAGAAAGAAAGCTTATGATCCTCTAAAAACGACCTGTTCTCATCTATGAACCGGATCACGGTAGCTTCAGAAATTTCCTTCCCATCAATCTGTATCCGCTCCCTGAAATCCTTTAAATGAGGTGAAGTGTACAAGCCCACTTTATATCCGGATTCCTGTAAAACAGACGCCATCATATGGCTGGTGGATCCTTTTCCATTGGTTCCGGCTACATGGATAGCTTTAAAATTAAGATGTGGGTTGTTTAGTTTTTCAGAAAAACCAAGAATATTGGTGAGGTTTTTTTTAAACGCATCGGCGCCAATTCGCTGATACATGGGCAACTGCTGAAACATCCATTCCACAGTTTGAGAATAATTTGGCACTATTCAGATAATTTAAAGTTATAGGTAATTGTTCCCACCTGCTTTGAAGGAGCTTTGGAATCGCTGTTAAATCTTGTTGCAAGGGCTGCACGCCTGGCGGGATCTGTCAAACAAGGATTGTTGTTGGTAGTTCCCTTAACGCCCGGGATTGCTTTAGTAACCTGCCCGCTTTGATTCACTTCAATTTGAACAACCACAAGACCAGATTCATTACAATCCTGAACAATTCGTTCTTTATTTAAAGCACGTCTTCCACCTAACCGGTAATTCCCATCTCCATCCAGCCCCATTCCATTTCCATAATAAGAACTGGCATTGGGATCTCCATCCCTGCTTCCTTTATCGCCTGCGGCCTGGTCGTTTCCTTCCCCGCCAGTGGCAGTTCCGTCACTTCTTGGACCGTTTAAAATACTGCTAAGCGCATCGGAAGTAGATTTTTCGGGTGTGGGATCCGGTTGTTTTACAGGCTCCACTTTTTTAGGCTCCACAGGTTTTTGCTGAACAACAGGTTTTTTTTCTGCTTTCTTTTCAATAACCGGGGCTTCCACATTTTCCTGGGTTACCACTTCTTCCACTACCGGTTTGGGTTGAGAAACAACCGGACTAGTGGTAGGTTTAGGAGCAGATTTAACCGGCTCTGTAGGCTGATTTTCTCCTGAACCAACTTCAGAAGTTCCAAAATTAATGGCGATGCCATTTTCCGGTGGGGGATCCAGATATTTCAATCCGAAAAAAATCAACAATAAAATAAGCAACACGTGCAGGGTTACCGTGATGGCAAGAGATTTCTTTTCGTGTTTGGTATCTATAAGGCTCACTTATTTCTGGTTCTAAATATTAATTTGTCTTTTCGGGCTTCACCGCAAGTACTATTTTGTACCTGTTTCTGTTTGCAATATCCATCACGTTTACCGCTTTTTCAATCGGCACTCCTTCTTCTGCGCGTAAAATAATCGTTGGGTCTTCTACTCCCACCAATTTTTGCTTAAGCAATCCTTCCAAGGCTGAACTGCTAACGCGTTTATCATTGATATAGAATTGAAGGTCCTTGGTGATACTTACCGATATATTTTGAACGGTGGTTGTTTTACCGCTTGCTTTTGGCAGGATTAAATCAAGAGCTTCCGGCGTGATCGCCGGAGAGGTAAGCATAAAGAAAATCAATAACAGGAAAACAATATCTGTCATGGAGCTCATGCTAAAATCGGCGCTAATTTTATTTCTACTTCTTAAGTTCATATTAAGCAGGTTCGTTTAGCAGGTCAAGGAAATCTACCGTGGAAGCTTCCATTTGATGCACTACTTTGTCGGTTTTTACAACTAAATGGTTATATCCTATATAGGCTATAATACCAACAATTAATCCGGCAACTGTAGTTGTCATCGCGGTATAAATACCTTCAGCAAGAACTCCCATTTCAGCCTGGCCACTACTTGTTGCAAGTGCGTGAAATGCCAATACCATACCAATTACAGTTCCAAGGAACCCAATCATAGGTGCAGCACCTGCAATTGTTGCCAGGATGCTCACATTTTTTTCCAGTTTATACACTTCCAGCCTTCCTGCATTTTCAATGGCCGTATTGATATCCTCCAAAGGACTCCCAATTCTGGAAATTCCTTTTTCGGTCAATCTGGCAACCGGGGAATTTGTTTGGGCACATCGTATCTTTGCAGCTTCGATATTCCCGTTCAAAACACTGTCCTTTATTTGAAGCATAAAATTCTGATCTACTTCCGTAGCTGCCTTGATTGCAAAAAGCCTTTCAAAATAAATGTAAACTGCTACAAACAGTAACACAAATAAAATACCGATAATAATCTGGCCACCCAGGCCACCACTCATCATCAAATCAAACATCGAAAGGGTTTTTTCTTCTACGACCGGCTCCACCTCTAGGGCTGTTTGTGCCAGGTCATCCTGCTGGAAAAAGTATAGCATAAATTGATTTAGGTTTTTAAGTGTAACGTGAGAAACTATTTTTAATTGTAAAAAAATTAAATTATACAAGCTGTTTTAACGCAATTTCAAATGCAGTTCGGCTAATATTTGTTTTTGAACTGTTATGATCGAAGGTGTTTTGTATCGCATTCTTTATGGTGATGGAAGTATCGTTAAAAATTGCCTCATCTGTCATTTGAACTTTTCGCTCCATGAAATAAGCAAAAACGCGGGCCATCCCACAATTTGCGATAAAATCGGGTATAACGCTTACTTTTTCATCTATATGCTCCATTACAGGACCAAAAAATATTTCTTTATCTGAAAAAGGAACGTTTGCTCCGCTTGATATCACCTCTAATCCACCCTCAATAAGCTGCTCAACCTGAGATTGATTCACCAGTCTGGAACCTGCACAAGGTGCGAAAATCTCTGCATTTAAGCTCCATATCTTTTCATTCATTTCTTCAAACGGAATCAGGTTGGGGTGTTTTAAAGCATTCCCATCTTTATTCAAAAATAAATCCCTGACCTCTTCAAAAGAGAAGCCATCCACATTAATTAATCCGCCCACTCTGTCAATAATCCCTATAACTTTCACCCCCATTTGCGAAAGATAAAATGCCGCGGCAGAGCCTACATTTCCAAAGCCCTGTACGATGGCTCTTTTACCAACCAGGTCACCTCCGTAAATATCATAATAATGTTTTACAGCTTCGGCAACGCCGTACCCGGTAATCATATCGGCAACCGTATATTTTCTGCTTATATCCGGAGAAAACTGCGAATTTTCCAGAACTTTAATCACTCCGTGCCGCAACTGACCAATCCGGTTGATTTTATCGGCTTCACTTGGCTGAAAATGGCCATTAAAGACTCCTTCCTGGGGATGCCATACCCCACACTCTTCGGTTATTGGAATAACTTCATTGATTTCATCAACATTCATGTCGCCGCCCGTACCGTAATAACTTTTTAACAAAGGGGCAACCGCTTTATACCAACGCTCTAAAACACCTCTTTTCCTGGGATCGGCAGGATCAAAATTGATTCCAGATTTTGCACCTCCAATAGCTGGTCCGGAAACAGTGAATTTCACTTCCATGGTTTTAGCCAGGGAAAGCACCTCATTCATATCAAGCCCTTTTCTCATACGGGTTCCCCCGCCTGCAGCGCCACCTCGTAAGGAATTTATAACAGTCCAGCCTTCAGCTTCAGTTTCCCGGTCTTTCCAGTTAAAAACTATTTCAGGTTGCTTGTTTTCGTATAAATTCAGTAATTCTTTCATGTATTATTCAGTTTGTTCGCAAATATAAAAAACTAACAGCCCCCTTTCCTGATAAATTCGGAATTTTAAGGAATAAAAATCAACACATATTTTTCCGGGTTTTTAATTGTATAATAAGCTTAAAAAAAGCAGTTTTAATTTCATTTCGGGCTATATTATGACGGCAAATATATCATTCCCGAACTATGATCCTGCATTGCCCCGGTTACCGAACTCAAAATATTGATTTCCTCCCTTAGCCGAAGCACTCCAAGAAAACCAAAAATGAGTGCTTCTTTATAATTGATAATTTCTACTGGAGGGATTACAAGTTTGGTGCTGGTCATTTTCTTTAGTTGCTGAATTAAAAACACATTAAAACAGCCCCCTCCGGAAACCAAAACTTCTGAAGCAGCATCGTTCCCCAGTTCCTTCGAAATTTGCAAAGCTATGTGCATACAATAGGTGCGCAAAACAGAAGGAATATCACTTTCATATTTTTTCAGAACAGGAAAAACCTCTTCATTAACCCATTCTATTCCCAGTGATTTTGGTGGCGGCAATTTATAAAAAGATAAGGCTTCCAGTTCCTCCAGCAACTGGGGATTTAGGTGGCCCGATCTTGCAATATCCCCATCTTTGTCATATTCAAACCCAAGTTTTTCAGCATAATAATTCAACACCGTGTTCACGGGGCAAATATCGTAGGCTATTCTTTTTCCTCCTTCAGAAGTTGAAATATTTGCAAATCCGCCAAGATTTAAACAGTAGCTGTATTGGGGAAACAGCAATTCATCTCCCACAGGAACCAGCGGAGCACCCTGTCCGCCCAAAGCCACATCCTGAACACGAAAATCACAAATCACTGTTTGCCCTGTGAGCATAGCCAGTTCCGGAAGGTTTCCTATTTGAAGCGTAATGCCGTTTTCGGGTTCGTGCTTAACCGTATGACCATGGCTACAAACTGCATCAAGATCTGTAATTTCATGTTTTTTAATAAATTCTGAAATAATTCCCGCCAGGTAAGTAGTATAATTTTCATCCAGAGCCTTCAACTCTTCAATATTGAAATTGATAGCCTGTCCTAATTTCTTCTTCCATTCTGAAGTATAAGGAACGGTTTCAGAAGTTATTATCTGAAATTCCCAAGCCTGCTGCTTGTTAAAATGCAGGTATGCAAGGTCAATTCCATCCAGCGATGTGCCGGACATTACTCCAAGCACCTTAAATTCATTTTTTTTCATATTCTCAAAAATAATTATTCTTTACTGAATAATAGGCTTCAAAAACTTATCTTTGTTGTCAAAAAATTGATTTTTCAAAAAATATATACTTAATGGACTTTAAACTTACAGAAGAACATCTAATGATTCGTGATGCAGCAAGGGATTTTGCTAAAAGTGAATTATTAGAGGGTGTGATAGAACGGGATGACAAGCAGGAATTTCCTGCTGCTCAGATTAAAAAAATGGGTGAACTTGGATTTTTAGGGATGATGGCTTCTCCGGAATATGGCGGTGGCGGAATGGATACCGTAGCTTACGTTCTGGCGATGGAAGAAATCTCAAAAATAGATGCTTCAGCCTCTGTAGTGATGTCTGTAAATAATTCTTTGGTATGTTGGGGCTTGGACACCTATGCCAATGATGTGCAAAAAGAAAAATATTTAGCAAAATTAACCACCGGAGAAAAGCTGGGCGCCTTTTGTCTTTCAGAGCCTGAAGCCGGTAGCGATGCTACTTCTCAAAAAACCACGGCAATAGATAAAGGAGACCATTATATTCTCAACGGAACAAAAAACTGGATCACCAATGGAAATTCAGCCGATTACTACCTGGTGATCGCTCAAACCGACCGGGAGAAAAAACATCACGGAATCAATGCTTTTATAGTTGAAAAAACCTGGGCCGGTTTTGAAATTGGGGTCAAGGAAAACAAACTGGGAATTCGCGGGAGCGATACGCATTCTTTGCATTTTAATGATGTGAAAGTCCCAAAAGAAAACAGGATAGGAGTAGATGGTTTCGGATTCAAATTTGCGATGAAAACCCTTTCCGGCGGAAGAATAGGAATTGCAGCCCAGGCTTTGGGAATTGCAGCCGGCGCTTATGAACTGGCTTTGAAATATTCCAAGGTAAGAAAAGCCTTTGGCACCGAAATTTGCAACCATCAGGCAATCGCCTTTAAACTTGCAGACATGCATACTTCTATTGAAGCCGCAAGACATTTGGTAATGAAAGCAGCCTGGGATAAGGATAATGGAGGAGATTACGACCTTTCTGGAGCTATGGCCAAGTTATACGCCTCTAAAGTAGCCATGGATGTTTCGGTTGAAGCGGTTCAGGTTCACGGTGGAAATGGGTATGTTAAGGATTATCACGTAGAACGCCTTATGCGGGACGCGAAGATCACTCAGATTTATGAAGGAACGTCTGAAATTCAAAAAATCGTTATTTCAAGAAGCATCCTGAAAAAATAAAATACTCTTTTTATAAAATCTAAAGCAGCCCCAAAAAGGCTGCTTTTTGCATTTCAATATTTTTTGACCATATTCCCTGTTATCAAATTCTCAAAATACATACATCTAATTATGATATTATCATTTTACAGTCACTAAAATCATATTAATGAATTTAATACATTATTTATGAATAATACTTTCGTTATTAGCAACTGTTTAGATATTTTAGCGATTATATATTAATATAAATTATATGAAATGAGCATATCGGAAACTCTATACAAACACCGATGAAGATATGCGAATTGCTCCCGTTAGTTCGGGTGACCATTAAAAAAACGCTTGTATTGAGCGAAGTCGAAATAATAAAATTTTACATATGAAACCAAAGCAACAGGGACTCTACTCCCCGGAATTTGAGCATGATAATTGTGGAGCAGGATTTATTTGCAATTTAAAAGGAAAGCGTACCAACGACATAATTCATAAGGCACTTGATATATTGATTCGTTTAGAGCACAGGGGTGCTGTTAGTGCCGATGGAAGAACGGGAGATGGGGCAGGTATCCTTATAGAAATCCCTCATGATTTCTTTAAAAAGGAGTGCGAATTTGAACTTCCGGAATTCAATGAATATGCGGTGGGAATGGTTTTTCTTCCACCCTCCGCAAATCAGCGTGAAATTTGCAAATCACAGCTGGAAGAAAAAATAAGGAATCAAAAACTGAAGATTATTGGCTGGAGAGATGTTCCTGTGGATAAATCCTGTCTTGGAAGTATCGCTGCCTTAACCGCACCTTATGTTCAACAGATTTTTATAGGAAAGGATGAAGATCTTTCAAAGGAGGAATTCAATTCCCGGCTTTATGCAGCACGAAAAATTGCAGAACATAAAATTGCGGCATCGGAACTTTCAGAAGCAGATTATTTTTATTTACCAAGTTTATCCACCAATACCATTATTTATAAGGGCCTGCTAATGCCCCAGGATATCAATATCTATTATCCGGATTTAAACGATCCACTGGTAGTTACAAAACTTGCGTTGGTACATCAGCGATTTTCCACAAATACCTTCCCAACCTGGGATTTGGCACAACCTTTTAGATATATGTGCCACAATGGAGAGATCAACACCCTGCGAGGAAACCTAAGCAGGATGAAGGCCCGGGAAGAACTTTTTGAAAGCCCTGTTTTTGGAGATTCCCTAAAGGAAATTTCTCCTGTTACTGCTGAAGGAAAATCTGATTCTGCCTCCATGGATATGGTTTTGGAATTTCTTCTGCATACTGGAAGATCGTTGCCAGAAGCGATTATGATGATGGTTCCTGAAGCCTGGGAAAGAAATCTTTCCATGACCGATGATAAAAAAGCTTTTTACGAATACAATGCCTGTATTATGGAGCCCTGGGATGGCCCGGCATCAATTCCGTTTACCGATGGAAATTACATCGGTGCACTTTTAGACAGAAATGGTTTAAGGCCATCACGATACACCCTTACAAAAGATGGATATGTGGTAATGGCCTCCGAGACCGGAGTTATGGATATCGCACCAGAAAATGTAGAACTTCACGGAAGGCTGGAACCGGGTAGAATGTTCCTGGTAGATATGAATGAAGGCAGGATAATTGGAGATGAAGAATTAAAAACCAAAATTGTAAACCGGCTTCCATACAGGGAATGGCTCGATGAACATTTGCTCCCGCTTTCTAAAGTTCCGTATACAGGAAACAAAACCCCGGTAGAGAAAATAGATTTTAAAACACGTCAACGGCTTTTTGGTTATACCCTGGAGGATATCGGGACTATAATTACCCCAATGGCCACTCAGGGAAAAGAGGCGATTGGCTCCATGGGATCAGACACTCCACTTGCAGTACTTTCAGACAAGCCTCAATTGCTATTTAACTATTTTAAGCAATTATTTGCACAGGTAACAAACCCTCCCCTTGATGGGATTAGGGAAGAAATCGTTACAGATATTAGCCTTGCAATTGGTGAAGACCGGAATATTTTCAATATTTCTCCGCTGCAATGTAAAAAGTTACGCATTCAAAATCCGGTTATTTCCAATGAAGATCTGGATAAAATAAAATATATAGATCAGCCCGGATTTAAAAGTAAAACTATTTCCATATTATATGAGGTTGAAAAAGGTCTTAACGGACTGGAAACCCGTCTTGATGAAATGATAATCGAAATTAATGCTGCGGTAGATGATAAATGTAATATTATAATTCTTTCAGACAGAAATGTAAATCCAAAACTCGCACCTATTCCATCCATTCTGGCGTGTTCTTTTGTACATCATATGGTAAAGAAACACAACCGAAGGTCTTCTTTTGGAATAGTGATAGAATCTGCAGAACCCCGGGAACCACATCATTTTGCCTTGTTGTTTGGGTATGGCGCAAGTGCTGTCAACCCTTATATGGTTAATGAAATTATCCATAAACTGGTAGCCGAAAAGGAAATTGAAATGTTTGATGCTGAAGAAGCTGTTGAAAATTTCAATACTGCCATAGGCAAAGGAATTCTTAAGATTATGAACAAAATTGGTATTTCAACACTGCATTCCTATAGGGGGGCGCAGATATTTGAAATACTTGGACTCAATAAAAAGTTCGTCGACAAGTATTTTTCCAATACAACCACCCGTATTGAAGGAATTGGATTATATGAAGTGGAAAAGGAAATTCAGAAACGTCACGAAAAAGCATTCCTTGAACCTGATACAGAAACCGAAACAGATCTTGATCTGGAAATTGGAGGGGAATATCGCTGGAGAAGAAATGGCGAAAAACATATGTTTAATCCTGCCAGTGTTGCAAAACTTCAGCAAGCGGTCATTCAGAATAATCCTGAAAGCTATGCTGAATATGCCAGGCTTATAAATGACCAAAATGAAAACCTTATGACCATAAGGGGAATGTTCAAGTTCAAACAACTCAATCCAATTCCGCTGGAAGAAGTGGAGCCATGGACAGAGATCGTAAAAAGGTTCAAGACCGGTGCGATGTCCTTAGGAGCTATCAGTAAAGAAGCCCACGAGAATCTGGCAGTTGCAATGAACCGCATTCAGGGAAAAAGCAATTCGGGCGAAGGCGGGGAAGATCCCAGTCGTTTTCACAAAAGCACCGATGGCAACTGGAGGAATTCAGCTATAAAGCAGGTTGCATCAGGAAGATTTGGGGTATCCATTGATTATCTTACCAATGCTACCGAAATTCAGATAAAGATGGCCCAGGGGGCAAAACCTGGAGAAGGAGGTCAATTACCCGGTCCCAAGGTAAATCATGACATTGCAAAGATCAGGAATTCCACTCCGTATGTAGGTCTTATTTCCCCTCCCCCACATCACGATATTTATTCAATTGAAGATCTTGCTCAGCTTATATACGATTTGAAAAATGCTAACAGGGAAGCAAGAATTAATGTAAAACTGGTATCAAAAGTTGGGGTAGGAACAATTGCCGCCGGGGTTGCAAAAGCCAAAGCAGATGTGGTCCTTATTTCAGGATACGATGGAGGTACAGGAGCTTCACCGCTTACTTCCCTGAAACATGCCGGATTACCCTGGGAACTTGGAATAGCAGAAGTTCAGCAAACATTATTATTGAATGACCTAAGAAGCAGGATCGTGGTAGAATGTGATGGACAGCTTAAAACCGGGAGAGATGTTGCCATAGCCTGTTTGCTTGGAGCTGAAGAATTCGGTTTTTCAACAGCACCATTGGTAGCCTCCGGTTGCATCATGATGCGCGCCTGTCATTTAAATACCTGCCCCGTTGGTATTGCTACCCAGGATCCGGAACTAAGGAAAAATTTCAAGGGTACTCCAGAGCATGTGATCAATTTCATGTATTTCGTAGCCCAGGAATTAAGACAAATCATGGCAGACCTCGGTTTCAGGAATTTGAATGAAATGGTTGGACAAAGTCAGAAACTGGAGATGAACAGAGCCATTGAGCATTATAAAGCCCAGGGAATAGATCTTTCAAAAATACTTTATAAGCCGAAAGTAGATGAAAGCAGGACTTTTTACAATACTGAAAAACAAGATCATCATTTGGATAATGTCCTGGATTTTGAAATTTTAAGAAAAGCACATCCGGCGATATACAGGAAAGAAAGCTTGAAACTTTCTTTTCCTATCAACAATACAAACCGAACAACCGGGGCGATAATAAGTAACGAGATCACCAAAATCCATGGGGAAAAAGGCTTGCCGGAAGGCACCCTTCAATTAAATTTCAATGGATCTGCCGGGCAAAGTTTCGGGGCATTTTCTACAAAAGGCCTTTTGCTGAAGGTGGAAGGAAATACCAATGATTACTTCGGAAAAGGCTTAAGCGGTGCTATACTCGCTGTCCAAAAACCAAAACTGGCAACCTTCAAATCCAACGAAAATGTAATTATTGGAAATGTGGCATTGTACGGTGCCACCAATGGGGAAGCCTATATCAATGGAATGGGCGGAGAACGATTCTGCGTAAGAAATTCCGGTGCCAAAGCAGTAATTGAAGGAATTGGCGACCACGGATGTGAATATATGACCGGAGGAATCGCGGTGATCCTTGGTAAAACAGGTAGGAATTTTGCCGCTGGAATGAGCGGAGGTATCGCCTACATCTATAATCCGGAAAGTTCTTTAGACAAGAATAATTTCAATATGGAAATGATCGAATTGGAAAAACCTTCTGAAAAAGATCAGGTGGAATTGAAAAACCTGATAGAAAATCATTTCAGGTATACCGAAAGTGGTATTGCCAAAGAAATATTGGATAACTGGGAAGAAAATTCCGGGAAATTCACAAAGGTAATGCCTGTTGAATACAAGAGGGCCTTGAAACAACTGGAAGAGGAAAGATTAAGAAGAGAAGAAATTGAATTAAAAACAGCATAATAATGGATAATTTAAAAGGGTTTTTGGAATATGACAGAAAGGAAGAGGAAACTGATGCTGTTAAAGTCCGCGTAAAAAACTACAACGAATTTAAGAAAGAACCAGACAATACAGAATTAAAAAAACAGGGAAGCCGTTGCATGGATTGCGGGGTTCCTTTTTGCCATAGCGGCTGCCCATTGGGAAATTTAATACCCGATTTTAATACCGCTGTGTCCAAAAACGAATGGAAAAAAGCCTTGGACATACTTCATTCCACCAACAATTTTCCGGAATTTACGGGAAGATTATGCCCTGCTCCCTGTGAGTCGGCTTGTGTTCTGGGGATTATTCAGCCACCGGTTGCCATAGAACTTCTTGAAAAATACATCCCGGAACGCGGATTTAAGGAAGGCTGGATAAAGGCAAATCCACCAAAGCACAGGACAGGTAAAAGGGTTGCTGTGGTAGGCTCCGGCCCTGCAGGACTAGCAGCAGCACAGCAGTTAAACAGGGCTGGTCATTTGGTGACCGTATTGGAACGTGATACTAAAATTGGAGGTTTATTAAGGTATGGTATTCCCGATTTCAAATTGGAAAAAAGAATTATAGACAGAAGGGTTTCAATATTAAGGGAAGAAGGCATTCTTTTTGAAACCAATGCGAATGTTGGAGTAAATTATGAGATTGAAAAACTCAAGGATTTCGATGCAGTTGTACTTTGTGGAGGAGCTACCAGAAAAAGGGACCTGCCCATTCCGGGAGCTGACAGTAAGGGGGTGGTTCAGGCAATGGAATTTCTTAAGCGAAACAATGAAATAGTTGCTGGTCTTGCCGAACCAATACCAGAACTTTCGGCCAAAGACAAGCATGTTATCGTAATTGGTGGCGGCGATACAGGATCAGATTGTGTTGGAACCTCGAACAGACAAGGGGCTAAATCGGTTACTAATTTCGAGATTATGCCAATGCCATCATCCAATCGCAGTAGCGAAAATCCATGGCCCTACTGGCCGTTCACTCTAAAAACAACTTCTTCCCATGAGGAAGGCGTTGAAAGGAACTGGTCTATTTCTACAAGAGAATTTGTAAAAGACCAGAATGGAGATTTAAAAGGCCTTAAAACAATAGAGATCGAGTGGATTAAAACAGAAGAAGGCAGACCCCAACTAAAAGAAATCCCAGGATCGGAAAAAGAATGGCCCTGCGACCTGGTTTTACTGGCCCTGGGATTCACAGGACCGGAAGCCACATTGAGCCATCAGTTAGGGTTGGAGGTAGATACCAGGACAAACATTAAAGCAGGGACTGATTATAAAACAAGCATACCCAAAATATTTACTGCAGGCGATATGCGACGCGGGCAGTCATTAATTGTTTGGGCAATATCTGAAGGCAGGGAAGCTGCACGCCATATTGATATATTCCTTATGGGAAAAACAAACCTTCCAACCAAAGGAGAAGGGGATTTACCCTCTGTATAGTTGAGTTTGAATAAATAATTATAATATATTGAGGAATACCAGGTTGAAAAATTAATGAGAGATGCCAGGATCATTCAAATTTATGAAGGCACCTCAAAGATCCGGAAGTTCGTGATCTCAGGAAGTATTTAGAACAAATAAAACTCATTAATTATAAATGCGAAAAGCAGCCCTTGAAGGCTGCTTTTCTTTTTAAAAAAGTTAGTTTACAAAATTATTTATCGGAAATAATCTGTTTAAAGAATGATTCCCTGTCTGTAGTTACCTTAACTATATAAATCTGACTTGCTCTTGTTCTGAAGTCTATATTAATAGTTGTAACCTTTCCTTTAAATGCATTAGCCTCATTATAAGTACTAAGCAGTCTTCCCTGCATATCAAACATTTGAATAGTAGCAGGAGATTCATAATCAAAGTCATACCGAATATTCAATGTTTCCCTGAAAGGTACAGGATACGCATTAAAGCCATTTTCGATCGTAGTTTGCGATTTTAGAATACTTTCATCCAAATTCAGCGATGAAGTTGAACTTGATTCGATGCTACTACAACTATCTGGATCTGAAATTGGATTTGGATCACATTTTTTATCTGAATTTAGACTTATTTGTGCTCCACTACCGCCTACAGCAGTTCCTCCATGAGAATCATAAACCATCTCAAAATTCGCAGTGGCACCCGAAATGGGTTTAGCTGCTCCTACGATCGTTTTTACATCATATTTCACAGAAATTATATAGCTGTCTCCTTCAACGGATGGAAAAGTAATACTCACATCTCCTTTATTAGCTCCGGCATTGTTATCATATATTGTAACATCTGTAGGAGAAAGATCTCCACATGAGTTGCTAAAAACTCTGACGTTCGATGTATTCTGGGCAATAAAGTATAGACTAAGATCTGTTGTTTGATCTACTACAACTGTTGTAGAGCCTGCTTTACCTATCACATCGGCATAATAAAAGAACACCCCAGGTACTGCATTTTGAACTTTATTTCCCCGTATGGTTAAACAAATATTACTTAGAGTAAAGTCTGTCGGAGTTCCGCTTTGAGTGATACATTTATACTCATCACAATCTGTCTGCGTTGGGAAGATATGAGCGCAATTTGGTTCAGTGAAAGTCTCTGTTCCGCTCACCGCCTCACAACTAATTGAAGACTGAGAAACCGAAGCTTTCTTACCTATTACATAATAAGTACCAGCACTCATATTGCTCTTGAAGACTCCACTGCCATCAGGGGTTACTGACCCTTGGGAAACATCATCTGTTTCAGTATTCCCTGCGCCATCCTGGTTTCCAACAACTTTCCATAATACATAACTATCAAAAGTGTCATTGGCAGGATTAGCGGATCCATCAAGTGATAAAATACCATCATTGGCACCATTACAACTGATACCAGTTGAGGTGATCGCTAAATTCAAGGCTGCAGGATCAGTGAAAGTCTGTGTGCCACTCATTGCCTCACAACTAATTGAAGACTGAGAAACCGAAGCTTTCTTACCTATTACATAATAAGTACCAGCACTCATATTGCTCTTGAAGACTCCACTGCCATCAGGGGTTACTGACCCTTGGGAAACATCATCTGTTTCAGTATTCCCTGCGCCATCCTGGTTTCCAACAACTTTCCATAATACATAACTATCAAAAGTGTCATTGGCAGGATTAGCGGATCCATCAAGTGATAAAATACCATCATTGGCACCATTACAACTGATACCAGTTGAGGTGATCGCTAAATTCAAGGCTGCAGGATCACTAATAATTACAACATTACTAATTGCAGGACATTCAGAATTTCCACTTTCTTTAACAGCAACAACATAATAACTTCCAGGTTTAAGCCCAGAAAAATCACTTCCGTCCGTATTGGAATCCTCTTTAGTATCATTTGTTTCCCCATTCTGGTCATCATCTGGATTTCCAACCACCTTATAAAGATCTAATCTATCGTATCCACTGGCAGAAGTTATTGTTACATACCCATCTGCTGAGCCATTACAACTAACATCTGTATTTCCTATAGCAACCGCAGGGGAAAGATTTAAATTAAGTTGAATTGGGTCACCCGGAAAATCTTTTAATACAGATTGACCTGAATTACCGGATGTTCTGGTTCTAATAAACAGCGTGCTTATTTGGAAACAAGGATCATCGTCCTGTGGGAAAAATGCGGAAAGGTTTACTGCTCCTTCAGCCCACTGGTTAATTTGATACTGATATAAATTAGGATTAGTTGAAATTGGTTCAGTATGATAAACTGACCAGGGTACTATTGTTTCTAATACATTGACTGAAGCAAAAATCCCATTCAACTTTGCAGAAGTATCTAAAGTCGCCAGGACATACAAATACTTTCCTCCAACCTCTTTCCATTCCCTTACCACGACTTTTGCTGCAGCTCCCCCTTGGGTAAATTCTAAAGTGACCAATAAATCTCCTTCTGTTCTACCTCCTGTTAAAGGAGAGGCGGCGGAAGTAAAGGTCCCATCAGGATTTTTGGTCAAGGTTTGTTGCAGGAGTTCAAAATCAATATAGCTACTACCATTAATATCCTCTCTATCTCCTGCAAAAAGGATCCAAAGATCGTCTCCATTTGTGTAAGTACCACCAGGCCATGCTGGATGTGTTTCTGCACCATATGTAAAATGAACCGCAACAGTTTGAATTTCATTTTTAGTGGGTACTGATCCTACCTTCCATGTGTAAGTATTAGGATCATGATCAATTTTATTACTACCATCGAATACAGTTGGATCTAAATTTGAAATGTCATCTCTCAAGAAAAAAGACATTACACCTTCCTGATAATTGGAATCAAAGACCGGATCTAGGCCATTAAATTTTGTGTCATCAAGATCACTCATAAATAAACTTAAGCCTTCATCCTGGCTTGGAAGTCCAAACCAATCACCATAAGTATCAACTTTTGCATTACCGTCAATTTCAAAACCCCAGATAGTATTTCCAATGTTATGGGGCGTAATTACCGGTGCAACTCCCTGAACATTTTCAGCAGTGTTCTTTTGGGCAAAAATATCATTAAATGGAATTAGCAAAAGAACCGCTGTAAAAAGTGGAAAAATATATTGATTTTTCCACTTTTTGCACCATTTTCCGTCATTTGATCCTGTCAGAACAAGATCGATCGTAAAATCTTTCATAATAGTTATTTTAAAAGGTTAGTAATATTGTCATGCGCAAGTGATTTTAGAATGTAGGTTTGGGTTGTGCAAAAAGAAAAATTTTTTAAATCATTAAACATTGTAAACACATAATAGAGGGAGGAATACAACATATTCTACGGGGAAAGAATAAGTAAATAAGTTCTTTAGTCCGGACTATTAGGGAAGCCCAATAACAAATATTATGTTGGGAAGGTTTTTCCAGCAGGGCCGGAAGGGCATTCAATAAAGACTTATAACAGCCTGATTGGGAAAGCTTTACAAATCTGTTTTCATTTTATAATTACCCTAAATAACACAAATTATCCCGGAAATAACAGTAGGGAAAATACCACCTTTTCACATTCTATAACTTTGCTCAACAAAATGTGAAGACCGTTCATTGACGATGAAGATGTGTGAAGAGGGCTTGGAGAAAGCGGGGATTTGTAAGAAAGTAGGCGCGGATTTACAAGTGCTGTGGTAATTATTTGAAACAGATTTGATAATGCCCGGAATACAAATGAGAGCTAACACTTTCCCGATTTATGGGTTCGATAGGCTGATGGCGCGGATTTGCAATCCGCGTCGATTTCCTTGACTTTATTGCATAAAAAAAGCACCTATCTTTCGATACGTGCTTATAGAGTACTATAAAACAAAAAAAACCCTTCATCGATATGATGAAGGGTTTTCAAAAACAAGGCGGCGACATACTCTCCCACAATACAGCAGTACCATCTGCGCTAACGGGCTTAACTTCTCTGTTCGGAATGGGAAGAGGTGAGCCCCGATGCTATAGCCACCGTAGATATTAGTCCCGATAGCTATCGGGATAGATATGAGACTTGAGATTAAAGGTTTACCCATTATCTCATATCTCACGTCTCATATCTAGTATCTCTCTCCTAAAAAGTATAAAACAAAAAAAACCCTTCATCGATATGATGAAGGGTTTTCAAAAACAATTCGGCGACCCCCGATAGCTATCGGGGCTCCTACAATACAGTAGTACTTAAATGTATAAAACAAAAAAAGACCTTTACTTTTCAGTAAAGGTCTTTCAAAAACAAGGCGGCGACATACTCTCCCACAATACAGCAGTACCATCTGCGCTAACGGGCTTAACTTCTCTGTTCGGAATGGGAAGAGGTGAGCCCCGATGCTATAGCCACCTTAAATTATAAGTTAACTTGTGATTGGGGATTAGTGAATTGGAAGAGATCCAATTAACTATTCTCTGATCACTAATTAACTCCCGCATAGCGGGTAATAACGTTAACATATAAGGAAATAAAGAATAGAGTGATACCAGAATACTTTTTACAACATAGGTTTTTCGTTCCGGTCTCTTGCAAGACCGGAACCGCACTAAGCTTTACGGATTATTAGTATCACTCGGCTATGACATTACTGCCTTTACACCTGTGACCTATCAACGTGGTAGTCTCCCACGATCCTTTAAAGAAATCTCATCTTGTGGTGGGTTTCGCGCTTATATGCTTTCAGCGCTTATCCCTTCCCGACGTAGCTACCCAGCAATGCTCCTGGCGGAACAACTGGTGCACCAGAGGTCAGTCCAACTCGGTCCTCTCGTACTAGAGTCAGATCCACTCAAATTTCTAACGCCCACTGTAGATAGAGACCGAACTGTCTCACGACGTTCTGAACCCAGCTCGCGTGCCACTTTAATGGGCGAACAGCCCAACCCTTGGGACCTTCTCCAGCCCCAGGATGTGACGAGCCGACATCGAGGTGCCAAACCCCCCCGTCGATGTGAGCTCTTGGGGGAGATCAGCCTGTTATCCCCGGCGTACCTTTTATCCTTTGAGCGATGGCCCTTCCATGCGGAACCACCGGATCACTATGCTCTACTTTCGTACCTGATCGACCTGTATGTCTCTCAGTCAAGCTCCCTTATGCCATTGCACTCTACGCACGGTTACCAAGCGTGCTGAGGGAACCTTTAGAAGCCTCCGTTACTCTTTTGGAGGCGACCACCCCAGTCAAACTACCCACCAAGCATTGTCCCCCTTGTTCAGGGGTTAGGCTTCAAACAAGTAAAGGGTGGTATTTCAACAATGACTCCACAACACCTGGCGATGCTGCTTCAACGTCTCCCACCTATCCTACACATCACTTGTCCAAAGTCAATACTAAGCTATAGTAAAGGTGCACGGGGTCTTTTCGTCCCACAGCGGGTAATCGGCATCTTCACCGATACTACAATTTCACCGAGCTCATGGCTGAGACAGTGTCCAGATCGTTGCACCATTCGTGCAGGTCGGAACTTACCCGACAAGGAATTTCGCTACCTTAGGACCGTTATAGTTACGGCCGCCGTTTACTGGGGCTTCAATTCAATGCCTCGCCGAAGCTAACATCTCCTCTTAACCTTCCAGCACCGGGCAGGTGTCAGGCCCTATACATCATCTTTCGATTTAGCAGAGCCCTGTGTTTTTGATAAACAGTCGCCTGGACCTCTTCACTGCGGCCCATCCGAAGATGGGCGACCCTTCTCCCGAAGTTACGGGTCTATTTTGCCTAGTTCCTTAGCCATGAATCTCTCGAGCACCTTAGAATTCTCATCCCAACTACCTGTGTCGGTTTACGGTACGGGCTGCCACCACTCGCTTTTCTTGGAAGTCGATTTGCTAGATTATCACGCCGGCCGAAGCTTTTGTGTACTATCGCCGTGTTACCACTGGCTTCAACGTACTATTCCGTCAGTACGCACTAACTTTTCGCCTCCGTCACTTTTAACGTGGGGCAGGTACAGAACTATTAATCTGTTGTCCATCGACTAACCCATTCGGGGTCGCCTTAGGTCCCGACTAACCCTCAGCTGATTAGCATAGCTGAGGAAACCTTAGTCTTTCGGTGTGCGGGTTTCTCGCCCGCATTATCGTTACTTATGCCTACATTTTCTTTTGTAATTAGTCCAGCATGCCTGACAGCACACCTTCAACCCCATTACAATGCTCCCCTACCACTCCATATATTTAAATATGAAATCCATAGCTTCGGTAATATACTTATGCCCGATTATTATCCATGCCGAACCGCTCGACTAGTGAGCTGTTACGCACTCTTTAAATGAATGGCTGCTTCCAAGCCAACATCCTAGCTGTCTGGGCAGTTCAACCGCGTTTCTTCAACTTAGTATATATTTGGGGACCTTAGCTGATGGTCTGGGTTCTTTCCCTCTCGGACATGGACCTTAGCACCCATGCCCTCACTGCTGATCAACATTTTATAGCATTCGGAGTTTGTCAGGAATTGGTAGGCGGTGAAGCCCCCGCATCCAATCAGTAGCTCTACCTCTATAAAACTTTAAATCAACGCTGCACCTAAATGCATTTCGGGGAGTACGAGCTATTTCCGAGTTTGATTGGCCTTTCACCCCTACCCTCAGGTCATCCCAAGACTTTTCAACGTCAACGGGTTCGGTCCTCCACTATGTGTTACCACAGCTTCAACCTGCCCAAGGGTAGATCACACGGTTTCGCGTCTACCACTACCAACTATAGCGCCCTATTAAGACTCGCTTTCGCTACGGCTCCATCTCTTAAAGACTTAACCTTGCTGGCAACGGTAACTCGTAGGCTCATTATGCAAAAGGCACGCCGTCACCCCCTAAAGGGCTCCGACCGCTTGTAAGCGTATGGTTTCAGGATCTATTTCACTCCGTTATTCACGGTTCTTTTCACCTTTCCCTCACGGTACTGGTTCACTATCGGTCTCTCAGGAGTATTTAGCCTTAGCGGATGGTCCCGCCAAATTCATACAGGGTTTCTCGTGCCCCGCACTACTCAGGATACCACTATGGTTTATGTTCATTACCTATACCGGGCTATCACCGTCTATGGCCACTCTTTCCAAAGTGTTCTAATTCTGTTCACAACCAATAGCGTGGTCCTATAACCCCAGCATTGCCGTAACAATACTGGTTTGGGCTAATGCGCGTTCGCTCGCCGCTACTTACGCAATCACTGTTGTTTTCTTCTCCTCCGGGTACTTAGATGTTTCAGTTCCCCGGGTTTGCCTCCTTGCGGATACTATGTCTTCAACATAGTGGGTTGCCCCATTCGGATACCTGCGGATCGATTTGTATGTGCCAATCCCCGCAGCTTTTCGCAGCTTATCGCGTCCTTCTTCGCCTCTGAGAGCCTAGGCATTCCCCATACGCCCTTATTTAGCTTATGTGCTTTTTACCTAATGTGCTCAAAGCATTAACAGAACAAGTCCGTCAATACCTTTATTTATTTATATTCTTAAATAGGTACCGAAGTACCTACTCGTATTCTCTCGTATTCTTTATTTCCCAATATGTCAATGAACGTTTTTCCTATATAACAACCTAAGAGCGATGATAACCAAACGAAGTATGCTAACGCATTCCTGGTTGTTTGAATTAACTATCTCCCTCAAATCTTAAGGAATAGTGGAGAATATCGGAGTCGAACCGATGACCTCCTGCGTGCAAGGCAGGCGCTCTAGCCAGCTGAGCTAATCCCCCATTT